>JAYTGH010000520.1:0-10217 GCA_043733645.1 Flavobacterium sp.
AAAGATAAAGCCGCCAAACATAACCACGAACTGCTGCAAAATAAGGCGCGGGTAGGGCTCAAACATTTGCTGCCTCATGGTACGCTTATTATAAATTCCGTTATAAATAAACCCCATTGTAAAGTCCAGTGTATTCTTAAGCAGGAAAGCGGCAAGAGCCATAAGATAAGAGCGCTCCTTTAGAAAACGGCCCAAGGTTTCAAATAAGCCATCTTGAAAGAATATTTCTAATTGTATAAACACAAATCCATAAAAATGAACAAGAAAAAACGGAATCAGCCAAAGGCCTGCTGGATCATTGAGTTTTATATCCCGAGTCCCATAGTAATGAATGACAAGCATACGGATTACAGTAAATAAGCCTACGATAATAGTTTCCAAGGCATAACAAATAAAAACACTCTCTGGCTCCCATCCCAAAAAAACCACACCCATAACCGGGAAGAGATTCCAGAGAATAATTGGAATGGAGGCCTTATCCAGTTTGGGCCTGGGAAGTGATGAAAATTTAAATCGCTCCCCTTTACTGTCGGGCTTTATTGTTTTAGAAGCATTTTTCATTGATACATTTATTACAATACTATTCTCGTCTTTATATTAGGTTTAAGTCCACTGCAATGCTCGTCAATTGTTTTTGTCTACACGAGAAAGAAGCTAACGGCCATCAAGGTAATTAAAAACTCCTACTTTCATTTTTCCAAAAACTTCGTCTTTTAAAGATGGGTTTATGATAAACAAATATCCAACATAATGTGGTTCTTTCTCTCCAGAACTAATGGTTTGTTTCTCTTTGTCGATTACAAATTTCAGCGTTGCACTTTCATCATTGAAAGCAGATACGAACCTTATAATTCGATCATTTTCTATCCACTCATACATGCTAAATTCTTCATTCCATTTATTCTTTAATTTTTTAGCCTTACCATACTTATTTACTAATTTTTTGATTAAATCTTTACTTTGTTGTTCAGTAAGTTCTTCAGCAACAGCATTTATTACTTTTATTTTCCCTTTAATTGTCGTGGCTACATTAATTTTTTGAAACTTCTGATTTTCAAATACTGCCAGAGCATCTGTAGAAGTTGAGCTTTCTTGGCGATATTCAATACCAATTGCTTTCAGGTCTTCAGCATATTCATCTTCAAAAGTTGTCTCTTTTAGAACCAAATTTGAACCTGCTGTGCTTTTTATTTCATAGCTATCTTTATGCTTTTTACTGCTATTTTTGTCGGGATACAAATCAGATATCTTTGTGTCGAACGTAAAGCTTTCCAAATTTAAAGGTTCGTCTCCAATTGGCTTTGTTTGTCCGTTAGAACCTGTAGACATTATTATGCTTAAGAAAAGTAGTGGTGTAATATTATTTTTCATTATTAGTTTTTTTAAATTAAAATAAAGTTTATATTTCTAATTTGGACAAACCCATTAGAAGGAAGGGTCGTCGTGAGGATGTGGCACATCCAAAATCGAAAACACCACCCCCACATGCACCCCAAACGAACTAAACTTCGTCTCTCTTATCTCGGTCTTTGTCGTTCCATTCGTCATTTGTTCTATGTTGTATTGGCCGTTTTCATCCGGTTCAGGCTCAGGTAATAAGGTGGTTATGTTGCTTTTCACAGTCGGTCCCAAGGTATAATTTGTCTCTACCCACATTCCAATCTTTTTTGTAAACATATAATTCAATCGTACTTTTGGTATCAACGCCAAACCGCTGGTTTTGGTTTCGGTTTTACTGAGTAGGGTAAAATTGTATGGGTTTCCGTCTAAATTTGTTGTTTGCACAGCACTAAAGCCTTTGTTGGTCATTTTCATATAACCCGCCTCTATCATCGGGCTAACGATGATGCGCTTGCCCATGAAAAAATTAATTTGTGGCGCAACGCCAAGTTTAAAACCAGAGTTTTTAGAACTTCCCGAACTTGTTACCGCAACCGTACTGGATGTTTCGCCGACGACATGAAACGCATTTGGCGACGAGGGTGCATTATCGTTGTTGCTACTGAAATATTCGCCTCCGCCATTAAACCCGAAAGAGAAGTTTTTCTTTTTGATAATAGGCACAAATACATTTGCATCAAAACCAACAGTATTGGTAACATAGGCTTCGTTTTTTACTTTGGTGCTTGGGCTGTTGGAGCCTGCGCCTACATAAATCATGATATCGGGAGGACGCGGTTGAAATGGAGAAGGTAGAACTATTACACCCGTTTGCGCCGACAATACCGAACTAAAAGCCATAAATAAAAATAGAATAATACTTGGTTTGAATTTGTTTTTTATTTGTTTCATAATATTTTGAATTGTTAATTGTTTTGATTAGAAATCTGCGCAATCTGGTGTGTAGGTAATGGCTATATAGGCGACTTGGGGTGAATAACCTTCAAATAGGATTTATGCAAATACCTTCACGATCTCATCAGCCTTCAAGGAATACACTATTTTGAAAAAGACCTTCTTGTCATCGAGTAATACTTGGGTTTATATCTATTAGCAAAAATAGATTAAGTTGAAAGGCCGGGATGGTGTTTAACCACCTCTGAGAACCAAGGTATATTAAAAAGATCTTGCCAAGTGGCTTTTTCATCCCTTATCCAATAAACATGACTTGTTGGGTTCCGTGTATAGCCAACTAAAAATTCTGGATCAGGTTCAATAAGCTGTATAGCAAAGCTGTCAGCAAAATTTTCTATCAATTTAATCCAAATTTTCCGAACAGTCTCTTTTAAATCCATTTCGGTTTCCATTGTTTTATATAAATCATGGGAGTATCGTTCAAAAGCTGTAGTTTCGATATAATATATATCCTTTTCAGTTATATAGCCAATTTTCCAAGAACGCCTGCCTGCCAGAAAATGACGTTTATTAATATCGTCTAATACAGGTGGCAGCAACATGTTATATGGAGGCGGCAAAAGATTCGGCAACGTATCATCTACAAAATCAAACCATTTACTTTTCAAAGTTCTTGCAAAAAAACTTTTTGAACCTTCTTCAAATTGCAGCGATATCCAATCATTGTGAAGATCTAAATAGTGTATTATCCCGGCTGTTTTTGTAAATTTAACTATTGGATTACCTTGAAATTTAGTTTGATAATTTGAATTGGCCCACGCCTCATTCTCATGCCAGTTAAATATTTTCGCAAAAGAGCCCAGGAATGATTTATTTAAATTTAGAAGGTCGGGTTTATTTTGTAATTTAAAATATCCGATAAAATGGTTAACATGAAACTCTGCAACACCATCTTGAATGGGTGATAGTAACTCAAAAAGCGGAGAAGATTGCTGTGAAGACGCTGGTGTTAATTTTATGGTGGCAATATGCCTCGGGTTTATGTTGTACCCAGGAATTTTATTAAACGCTTCAATCCAATTACCATCATTTACAACATGGTGCTGCCCTTGATAATTTTTGTTGGCACTAATAAAGTGCAACGCTTTGTTTTGCTTTGAAGCAAAGAACAATTCCTTGTCCCCATTAAATTCGAGTACATGAATACATAAAAATGGATTTGATCGCGTGGGGTATGGCCAGTCGGAACTTACAACCACACCTCCATTGTTAGATTCATTATCAGCGGCCCAATTTACATTAACTATTGGATAGTTTACTATGCTGGTTTCAAACCAATTTTTTTCTTGAAACCTAAACGATTGAAAAGCGAAAGGCAATTCATCCATGGAAGAAATATCCTTAAATTGATTATATAAAGCATTGGAACAGCCTTTTATATACGAGCCAGTAGGAGCATCATTACTACATTTAATAAAAAGCTCGTTTAAATAAAATAGTTTATCCATAATTATTCTTGAGGTAAAGGATTACTGTCAAACAAATTATCAAAAATCGTCTGGTTAACCCCATTTATATCGTCACTGAGGTTGTCATTTGTTTTTCCTTTAGGTTCATCAGCTTTTCCAACTTCAACTGTTTCTAAGTCCCCGTTATTGTTTGATTTTGAGGCTTTAACCCCTTTGCCATCTTTGATAGCTTGTGCCGCTGCTTCCGATAATAAATTATTATTCTTGTCATTATCCGCAGCTGATGGTACTGCTTTATTTAATGAATCGTTTAATTTTTCATTATCTCCCATAATATTCTTAACGCCGTCTTCCAATAGCTGCTTCTTGGTTTCAGGGTCTAATGGGAGGTCCTTTATCTTATCGAATGCTTTAAGTTTTTGCTCTCCTTTAGCCAAGTCATATGCAGCTACGATGTCTGCGGCATGTTGGGTGTTTTTACCAGCTTCTATGCCCATTTTACTTGCCTGATCAGCAAAATATTTGGCAGTATCCTGATTTGACAACATAGCCTGCAAAGCATTTTTTTGTGTCTGATCTAAACCGGTAATGTCCTTGAACATATCTGATTTACCCATTAACATCAATGCATTTGCCAACCCTGTCGGGTCAGGAGCGGCAGGAGCATTTTGAATATTAATCATTGGTGCAGGGAAATCTTTTGCTGTAAGATTTCCTGGGTCAACTCGCCTACTATCAGTAGAAATAGGTTGGATTGAAGTAGGCTCATCAATTGGATGTTCTTCCCATTTCCAGAAACGAGAATCATCTATTTTTTCACAACTATTACATGCCCCCGAGACCGCCTCAGCAAATAAACCTTTTGTTGGAACTGAAACACGGAATGGCTTTGGTTCATCTTTAGTTCCTGGTAAAGGTTTGTAAAGGTCAATTAAATTAATCTGACTATCGGCATCAATTACCCCTATCATTTGATTTTCATCATTGCCAATTTTAAGGCCATCTATCATAGTATAAATAGGTATAAGCAGGAAATCTTTGTTGATATTCAAACCTCTGGCTACAGGAAAAATTATGCTGTTGCCAACCAAACCTACCTTTTTTAGTTCTACTACAGAAGCTACGCTTCGAAATTGATATTCAATAATTGGCTTTTCATCAGGCCCAAGCTGTAAACCATAAACCTCAGTATAATCAGGGGTTCCCTTTGTGCCCTTACTTCCCATTGCATATTTTAATTTAGGAATTTGGACTGTATATTTATCTAATAAATTGAACATTCTTTGCTCGTCTAAAAATTGCCATAAAATCCTATGGTAATATTCGCTGTGTGAGTTTAAATGATTAATCAATAAATCTGCATTTTTACTATCTTCTTTTCTCGGATCCTTCATCTCATCTCTATTTAATGGAGTGGAAATAAGAGCAGAATCACCTGCAGCAATATCATTATTTATTGATGTAGAATCAAACAATACACCGGCATAATGTGCTGTTTTATATTTTAATCCACCGGCTTGTATCATACAGGTAGAGCCGTTAGGCAACTCATATGTATTTTCGATAACTATTGAGCGTAAATTATCTCTGCTAATACCTGCTAATGCAGTAAATGTAGGTGAGTTAGGCCGGATGGAAACAATAATTTCATATTCGCCCAATCTATTGTTAACGGTTTCGTTTCCAGCTGTTTGTTTGTTTTGGCCTAGGTTTCTTTGGGAGACAATTGTAAAATCCACGCCCAAATCTTTTTTTGTACTGGCAGTATCATGAAGGATAGCAAATAATTTCAAACCCGCCAAATAGTCCTTTGGGAAGTCAGCCCATTCTAATTCTTTTTGGAAATTTTCTTCTATTTGTGCTGCTGAGGCATTTGCTAAGTGTTGAGCAATAATGCCATATGATGTACCCCACCATCCCAGCCCACCGTGCTGAAATGAATGATTAATAGCATTAAATATTTCTGTAGAAGTTGGAGCTATGATAGTTGTTGGTAAAGTATATGTCGGGCGAACAACGTGGAGTTTTATTTTCAAATCGCCCGAAATATCTGTTAGCGTTTCATCACAATAGCGACCAGGAGGGAAATCAAAGTAGGCATCCGGGTCTCCATGCAATTGATCGTCTTTTCTTTGCAGCGCATCAAATCCCAAAAAATAATGATGAATTTTGTCAAGTGGCGCGAATAAATAAGTAGATAGTAAGTCTCTCCAACGGAGAATTTTTTTACGATCAAATACTTCAAGCAGCATAGGAATAAAAAGACACTCTTGAACGTCTGAAAGTTCCTGATGTAAAGCAAAATGTCTTAATACCTCGAAATACTGAATAGTAATAGCATGGCAATGATTGTGATTTGCTATAACTTCAGTAGTAATTTTGAATGATTCGGATTGCCCAACAGAAGAAACAACTGTAGAACGCTGACTGCGCAAAGAAGATGCGTTTTGCATGGTTCTATCGCGCAACTGTTGGTTAGAAGATGCGGATAAACTCCTCATTGAACTTTGCGATGAATCAGTAAAACTTTCCCCGGATGATTTATTAACTCCACCAGAGATGCCAAGCATACTAGTAAAGGCACCTACAACTGAAAATCCACCATAACTTCCTGCTCCGCCTGCAGAGGAACCTTGTCCATAACTTGCGCCAACGCCTGCGCTTTTTCCTTTCGTCTTATTATGACTGCCAGCTGAAGTATTTTCACTTAAATTGGAATTTACAATCTCGTTAATATCCCTATCATGGACATTACTGTTCTGTAGATTGTCCCTATAATCCAAGCTTTCGTTTCTGGATGCTGTTTCTTTTCTATCCCAATCAAAAATGGCAATTTGCTTTTTCTGACCAGGTGCTAGGGGCAGTGAATATAATAGATCACCTAATGAATAGCCAGCGGCTTTCCATACCTGCTTAAAATTGAGGATATGGCCAAAGGCAATGCTTGAAGCCTGCACTGTACCTAATTTCCCATCACTATCATCCCAGTCAATTGGATTCTGCTCATCAAGAGGAATTCTGCCCTGAGTAAGCAACATTCTTTCTAAACGTTCTTTCTCATTTATTAGTATCGCCAGTTCCTGCCGTAAAATTTTTATATTCGGATTATATATACTTCTGTTCAAATAAGACATTGCAGTCGCATCTTTGCGTATTGAAAAGGTCGCTTTTTCGACCGGCTCAAATAATTGGTTTGTTTTTATTGTTGTGTTTGCCATTTTATATATTTATCGAAGAAGGTTTATTTATTTTGTTTTATTAACGTCCCTTTTTTGTACAGCTTTTTCAACTACCGTTGGTTCGTCTTTAATCAATATCGCACTAATAGGTCCACTCAAAGAGAATTTGGGACCCTCGCTAACTTCTTTGGGCAATATATTGAAGTCTATCGCAGTATGTAAAACTGTTGTGAATGGTTTTAACTGTAGATTTATAGAAGCAATTTGATCGTCAATATTTTTTATTCTTTCATTTATTTTTTCCTTGGAAAGACCCAAAAGCTCAGGGTCAGATGTCCTCACTACCATTTGATAAGTGAATTCTTCCAATGCTCTGTTTGGGGTTGTAAAATTTATACATGAACCTCCTATATCTTGCGAATATGCACTATTTTCCAAAAGATCTTCCATATCAGGCAATGAAGGTGTTTTATTTCCATTACATGCACAATCATCATGCTCATCCTGCGTCATGGTAACAGGTAAGGTTTCAAGTATTAACCAAACAAAATCAGGAAATTCTTTTTTCTCGTTAAGAACGATTTCCTTTACTTCATCAGGATTAATGGAAACAATTGCAGTAGCAGACTCAAATTGTCCTGTAGGGACAGGAAGGAAAAAATTACCTTCACTATCAGTTATGCATACCCCTATTACAACCGCCTGTAGATTATTTGTTTCCGTTTTTTGGATAGCATAAATAATAACTTGGTTATTCCTGAATTTTATGATTCCATTTTTATCGACTACCTTCCCTTTTAGTTTTTTATTTGAATTAGTCTGCGAACTTAAAGGGACCTTAACTGGTGTCAGGTCGGGTCTTGAAGCCGGTCTGATTTGTTCGGTGTCAACCAAAGTATTTTTCTGTAATTTTGCCATCGTAAGATTTTTTTTTTGACTACTCTACTCGGTTTTCGTCTTTTTCCGTTTAATGAATTTGCATGGTTACGCACTTTTCTATGGTACTCATTCCTATACCCGTTGGCGCAGTTCTGTCCCCAGATTGATAGCGCGGATTTTTAATCCGTGCTCACAAAGCATAATTATATACGTAATAATTTTAATTGAAAAACAACTCATGATTGATTTCAAAAGCGTCTGATAGCGCCTATTCAATGTCTGGATTTGCGTCTCCAATCGATTCTATAATTATTGTTTTCATAATTCTGACACCTTCTTAATTTAAGGTTATAATTTTATTTTAGTCTGGAAATTCCCATATAATAGGTTTGTCATAAATCGAAAACACCACCCCCACATGCACCCCAAACGACCCAAACTTTGTCTCTCTTATCTCGGTCTTTATCGTTCCATTCATCATTTGATCAATGGTATATTGGCCGTTTTCGTCCGGGTTAGGCTCCGGTAAACCAGTAAATACGCTGCTTTTTATTGTTGGTCCCACAGTATAATTTGTCTCTACCCACATTCCTATATTTTTGGTAAACATATAATTCAAACGTATTTTTGGCGTCATGGCTAAACCGCTGGTTTTGGTTTCGTTTTTGCTGAGCAGCGTAAAATTGTAAATCGTTCCGTCTAAATTTGTTGTTTGTACAGCACTAAAGCCTTTGATAGTCATGCTCATATAACCTAACTCTATCATCGGGCTAATGATGATGCGTTTACCTATAAAAAAATTAACCTGTGGCGCAACGCCAAGTTTAAAACCAGAGTTTTTAGAACTTCCTGAACTTGTTACCGCAACCGTACTTGATGTTTCTCCGACGACATGAAAGCCAGTTGGCAAGGAGGGTGCATTATCGTTGTTACCACTGAAATATTCTCCTCCACCATTAAACCCGAAATTGAACTTTTTCTTTTTGATAATAGGCACAAATACATTTGCATCAAAACCAACAGTATTGGTAACATAGGCTTCGTTTTTTACTTTAGCGCTTGGGCTGTTGGAGCCTGCGCCAATGTACAGCATTATAGATCCTCCGAATGGTGGTGGCTGTCCGATAGGAACACCAGACCCAATAGGTCTTGCACTTTGTGCAAAAGTCTTTTCTGTAAAAAAAGTGAATACTGCAAATAATAGCAGTAAATAAATTACTGATTTTTTCATGCTTTCAACTTGTTGTAATCTTTTCATGTTTTTGTTGTTCAGGTTGTTAATTGTTATTTTGCTTTTTATAGAATTATTAGTTTAATACATTTATTACAGTGCAATTCCTTTGCATATATTAGCTGTTAGGACTTTTTTATTACTGCTATTTTGGATTTGGGATCCGTTCCGCAGCTTTATGCAGTAGCGGTAACTTTATAGTTAGTTATAAATATATACAATTTTCAGGTTGAGTAGTTGCAGCCTAAGAAAGATAAAACCAGCTATTGAGTAAAAACGCTGTTATAAGCCTTTTCTTGGTCTTTATATATAAAATAGAATAATAACAAAGCATTAGTCACACAAGCGTACATTCCATACCTGATTTGCTCCAAGCCATGCAATGCAAAAATTACCATAACAAATGAAAATACTATGATGGCTAAATTCAAGAAACTCAGAAATAATAATTTTCGGTGGCTTCTAAGCGCACAAATCCAAATAGTAAAATTGAGAAACATAATTGCTGTAAAGCTCAAAAGATTAGGTTCAAAACTCATTGCTAAATCATAACCACTAATTGAAAAGTCTCTTTTGGCTTTTTTAAACGCAATCTCTTTATCCTTTTCGGATTTAGCATTTCCATAAGCTTTTATAAATCCAGATTCTTCTTTGATGGTTTTATCAGAACACATTTGAAAAAAAGGTAAAAAGAAAACCAGCAAGCTAATTGTTGATAAAAATCGAATGATATTTTTTCTCTTTAAGTTCATAGTTGTCGAAATGGCTTATAACTTACTGGTATGCGAATGCTATTAGTATTTTAAAAAAATAGAGTAGTTTATGAATGTGTCAACTGCATGCTTGTAATTTTGTTGAAAATGGTATTTTTTAACTTAGTTGTTTCACTAGGTAAATGTTAAAATAATTGTAAATATAAAAAAAAATACATATTGTAAGAAAAATAAAAATTTTTATTAGATGTATGAAATTTTGAAGCCTACTAAATTAATCTAGTTCTAGTTCTTGAGTTAATTTTATACAAATAATCGATATAATCCGGAAGCTCAATCAAACTTAAAAGGCCATTGCTTGCTTCGGGTAAGTCAAGGAAATCAATATTCTTGATATGTTTTCTGAATGCTATTTCGCCGATTACTTCCATGACTAGGTATTTCAAGTCAA
>JAYTGH010000521.1:0-3791 GCA_043733645.1 Flavobacterium sp.
GTAAGCTTAATATTGGTTGAAATAGATTCCTCAACCGTTAGGGTTGAAATTTCAAAAGGTTGTTGTACTCCTTCAGAAACGGAATAGTTGCCATTGCCATTCGTAGTATAAGCAACCTGACCAAGAGAATAACTAACATTCCCTGAACTACTCGTTGCATTTCCGCCAGCAGTAATTAATGCTTGCTGACCATAACTCAAAGAAGAAAAAAAGAATACAGCGAACAGTATCCTTTTTGAATGGTTAATAGTAGTAGTTTGGTTTTTTTCTGAAAATTTCATTATCTAGCCTGTTAAAACGAAAGCAAATATACGCAACTTTCTAATGCTGTGTTTTTTAAACATCCAAATCAAACATTTTTTTCAGAAGTTCTAAATTGGGGTTGAGTTCTACTAAACGGTTGTATTTATCTTGATTTGTAAAGGCTTTTTTAACTACTAATTCTTCATTAACTTTCACATTAATCATAATGTCGTGGTTGTGTAACTTACCTCGTAAATAACCCAAAAGCTCGGGTTTTTCTTTTTCAAAATCTATTTTTGAACTTTCATTCGGTAACTCGTGAATGATGGTTGTCCCTTCAAGAATTGGATCATTAATGGTTAGCAAAGACGCCACAATGCGATACCCTTTGTCTTCCATTCGTTGCGCATATTTAAGCCATTGCTCTAGCATTTCCGTTTCGGTAAATGATTCGCTTGCTAAATGCACTACTTCCTTCACCATTGACTTCTGAGCTTCTGCCATTTCTTTCTTCGCACGAATGCTTGATAAAGACATAGCGGAAACTTTGGGTTGGTTGGAAGAAGTTGTAGGTTGTAGGTTCTGGGTTATAGGTTTTACGTTGTCCGTTGTCTGTTGAGAGTTTTCAGTTATTGGTTCAACTTCTGTTTTCTGTTCTTCACTTTGTATTTCCAACTTCGTACTTTGTACATGTGACTCACTTCGTACTTCGTGTTTTGTACTTTGTACTTCTTTAATAGAATAATCATTTCTACGATAATACGTTGGTGGAATTATAAACTCAGGCTTTTTTTTTTCTCCATCAAAACCGATAGAGCTTAATTGCATTAGCGCGAGTTCTACCAAAAGGCGTTGGTTTTGAGAAACCTTATATTTCAGATCACAATCGTTAGCGATATCGATGCCTTTCAATAAAAATTCTTGAGATGCTTTTTGCGATTGTTGTCCGTATAATTTCTGTGCGGCTTCACCCATTTCTAACAACGAAAGTGTGGCTGGTGTTTTGGCTACCAATAAATCTCTAAAATGCGATGCCAATCCGGCAATGAAATGATGACCATCAAATCCTTTGGATAAAATATCATTATAAGCCAGCAAGACTTCCGGGATTTTGTTTTCCAAAATCAAATCGGTCATATTGATATAGGTCTCATAATCTAAAACATTCAGATTCTCAGTAACTGCCTGGCGTGTCAAGTTATTTCCACAATAAGAAACCACACGGTCAAAAATGGACAAAGCATCACGCATGGCGCCATCCGCTTTTTGAGCAATGATATGTAAAGCGTCGTCTTCAAATGCTACACCTTGACTTTTAGCTACTTCAGCCAAATGTTCTTTGGCATCTTTCACCGTAATTCTTTTGAAGTCAAAAATCTGGCAACGTGATAGTATCGTTGGAATAATTTTATGCTTTTCGGTCGTAGCCAAAATAAATATGGCGTGCTTTGGCGGTTCTTCCAGCGTTTTCAAAAACGCATTGAAAGCTGCCGAAGACAACATATGCACCTCGTCAATGATATATACTTTGTATTGTCCGGTTTGTGGCGGAATACGAACTTGGTCAATCAGACTTCTAATGTCATCAACTGAATTGTTTGACGCGGCATCTAATTCAAACACATTAAAAGCAAAATCTTCATTGGGGTCGTCATAACCCGGCTGGTTAATTTTGCGAGCTAAAATCCGAGCACAAGTAGTTTTTCCAACACCTCTAGGACCTGTAAATAATAGGGCAGAAGCCAAGTGATTGCTTTCTATAGCGTTGAGCAAAGTGTTGGTAATAGCTGACTGACCGACAACGTCTTTAAACGTTTGCGGGCGATACTTACGGGCTGATACTACAAATTGTTCCATAGATTTTTACTGGATTACAAATATAGAATAAATGTTGATTTTGTTATTTCGGAAGTATTCAATTTGAGTAAAACTTATTCACAATTTGAGTATGAATGTTAATTGACTACCAGATTTGATCGTAAGAGATTTGAGATAAAGAAGTTTGATAGTAAGAGGACGACCGCCGGTGGTAGTCAGGACTACCTGCCGGCAGGAAGGTATGCGAACTTTAGGTCGCTTTATCTATCTCAAGTGTATGAGTTATGTATGAGATATGTATGAGTTATGTATGAGTAGTGTATGAGATATGTATGGATAATGTACGGATGATGTATTACTAACGTATCAGGGATGTATAAAGAATATATGAGTAATATACTAAAGGACTACAGAAAGGCAGCTTTTAACGCTATAATTACAAAGATTGCTATAATTATTAGTGTTTACTTCCTTTGATGCTCAATTTTAGTAAAACCTGAGCGGCACGACTTTCGGAATTGGCCGAAAAACCAGCCACAAAAACTCCTTTTTCTCCAGTGTTCGATTTAATGCCATAAACGATAGCTTCTTCATCCGGATTGGAATCACCTTCATAACGATAAATATGCAGAATTTTATAATCTTCAGGATGGCTCATGATTTCTTTTTCCTGCAGATTAAAATCAACAACAAAATCCATGGCTTTGAGTTCTTCCAAAGCTTTCAAAACGGAGGCATAATGATAACGGTTTTTCATTCCCTAAAAATAAGGATTTTTGTTGATATAGCAAATGCCCTAGCCCAAATTCCTTCGGCAGTCACTTCGTTCGTGTGTAGTGGAAATCCTGACATTGCGTAAGACAATCATGATGAGATTGCTTCGTACCTCGCAATGACAGATTGAAACGGATAGGGATATAGCTCCTATTTTTTCAAGTTTTGATTTTATAAATGGTCAATGAGTTTGGTTGGCTCCTGATGTGCATCCATATTCATTTCGGGGTGTTCTTCCGGGTCTTTTTTGTTTTTGATGCTCAACTCGTTTAAAACCATTGCAGCACTGTTATCAGTAAAAGCTGAAAGCCCAGCTACGAAAACGCCTTTTTCACCTGTGCTCGATTTGATTCCATAAACCGTAGCTTCATCACCGGGATCACTATCGCCTTCGTAACGATATATATGTACTATGGTAAAATCATCAGGACTGTTGATTATTCTTCCTTCCTGATTATTAAAATCTACAGTAAATCCTTTTTCTTTTAATTCATCCAAAGCTTGCGAAACTGTTGCGTAATGATACATATGTGGATCCATGATTCCTTTTATTTAATGGGTTATTTACCAGAATAAAATTAATCTTTAAGCCTCGGTTTCAGGTTACAGAATTAAGTCAGATTGTTATAAAATTATTATTGTAAGTTTGCACCGCAGACCGCCTTATCGTCCCGATTATCGGGGAGGAAAGTCCGGACACCACAGAGTAGCATATTGGGTAACGCCCAACCGTCGTGAGGCGAGGACAAGTGCAACAGAAAGCAGGTACAGGTAATGCTGTAGTGAAACCAGGTAAACTCTATGCGGTGAAATTCCAAGTATATCGGCATTTAAGGATTACTCGTCCGTTGTCGAAGGGTAGGAAGCTTGAACCAATGAGCAATTGTTGGTCTAGATAAATGATAAGGGTCCCGATTCATCGGGATACAGAATCCGGCTTATAGGTCTGCTTTTTT
>JAYTGH010000522.1:0-10118 GCA_043733645.1 Flavobacterium sp.
ATTTCTCCCCATATTTCTTTTGGTAAAGCCTGCATTAATAACTTTTCGACTTTGTTTCCATCATTAGTTTCGGGTATGATTCCGATTCGTGGCGCTACACGTATAACATGTAAATCGGCAATAATTCCTTCGGCTGGAGAATTTGTTTCTCTCATTATAACATTAGCGGATTTTCTTCCAATTCCTTTTAGAGCTGTTAAATCCTCCATTGTTAGTGGAATATTTTTGTCTTTTTGAATGATTTTTGCAATTTCAATTAGCCAATTGGCTTTTGTTCCAAAGTTTCTAACTTTTGAAATATGTGGAATTAATGCTTCAACATTTGAAACTGCAAGACTTTCCATATTTGGATAAATTTCAAATAAAGCGGGAGCAATTTTGTTAATATTAGCATCGGAATCTTGAGCTGACAAAATAACCATTACCAGAAGTTGATAGGTGTTTTGATACTCTAAAGGATGTTTTTTGCCTTTGTATTTTTTTATTAGAGGTTTTAGTACTTCTGCCCAATTAGGTGCTCCATTAAATAGTTCCATAGTATTTTAATTTGAAATAAAGTTAAGTATAGTTTCGATTACTTTTTTATCACCTAAAATTTTTCGGTGCCCCAATTTCTCTGTAATGAGAATTTCACCTTTTTTTAGATTGTGATGAATATTGTGAGCGGCGTGAACCGAAATTTCATCATCATTTTTATCGTGAACAACCAAAACAGGAATTTCTACTGATTTAGCGGCAAAACTTGCAGAATAACTTTCCATTTCTACTCCAAATTTATTCTCAAAATGTGTTTTCATCATGGTAGCTGTTTCTGGTTTTAACTCCATTTTTGAAACAAAATCATCCAAAATATATTGAATAATATCACCACTTCCTATAATCACCGCTTTTTTTATTTTTAATCCTTCTTTAACAGCATTTAAAATTGACATGCCACCAAGTGAGTGACCAATGGCAAATTCAAATTGTCCAAATTGCTTTTCGATTTCAATGATAGAAGCAATAAATTCGGGCATCAGTGTTGTTTTACTACCTGACTTTCCATGTGCCGGAGCATCAAAACTGACAGTTGAAAATCTGTTTTTAATTAACTCTTCTGCTATCTTAACCAATTGCGTTCCTCTACCTGACCAGCCATGAGCCAAAAGAACTTTGTGCTCACTTTCTCCATAGTGATACACATTAATCTCTTTGTTTATTTTAGGAATCCATAATTTTTGTTGTATGCTATTTTGCTCCATACATAATTCTCGCTTCGGAATTTTATGTTTTAGAGGTGATGTAAATAGTTTTGCTGAAAAAAGCGTCGCCAATTTTGGAGAAATTGCTTGTAATAATTTAGCTGTTAGCGTAATTATTTTCGGAATTTGCAATGATTGATTGGGGATTTCGGCTTTTTTTTGTCATTTCAATAAAATTATACTGCAATTTATAAGGTATTATTTTTTTCTCTAAATTACAACTTCTTAAAATTACAATTAAAATGCAAAACCAAACCCGAATAATAATTGAAAATGTTTCTCCACAACTTGACGGTGGAGCTTTTTTTATCAAACGTATTGTAGGTCAAAAAGTAGTTGTTACTGCCAATGTTTTTTCTGATGGTCACGATGTTGTAGCTTGTGGTGTGAAATTCAAACATGAATCTTCCAAAAAATGGCAAGAAGTTAGAATGTTTGAAACCGGAAATGATGAATGGAGAGCCGAATTTAAAGTTGAAAAGCAAGGCTTCTATTCTTATTTGGTTGAAGGTTGGGTTGATTATGCCTTGAATTGGCAACACGGAACACAACGAAAAATAGAAGACAATCAGCAGGTGAAATCGGAATTACTCGAAGGGGCTGAATATTGTCAGGCAATTTTAAAAGATGTTTCGGCAGCCGAAAAAACTTATTTGACTGCAGCTATAAAAGCATTCCAAGACGCAAAGCAGTATGACAAAGCAATTGCAATAGCCTTATCACCCAAATTACATCATATTTTTAAACAGTATCCAACTCGAACTTTAGCTAATGCTTCGGCAGAATTGAAAGTTTATGTTGATAGAAAAAAAGCATTATTCAGTACATGGTATGAATTTTTCCCGCGTTCGGCATCACAGGAAAAAGGCAAGCACGGAACTTTTAAAGATTGCGAAAAACTGTTGCCAAGAGTTTCGGCAATGGGTTTTGATACTTTATATTTTCCACCAATTCATCCTATTGGAGAAGTAAATAGAAAAGGGAAAAATAACGCAACCAATGCCGCAAAAGGCGATGTTGGTTCACCTTGGGGAATTGGTTCTAAACACGGTGGGCATAAAACAACTCATCCCGAATTGGGAACGATAGATGATTTCAAATCATTGGTCAAAGCCGCTAAAAAATTAAACATTGAAGTGGCAATGGATTACGCGTTGCAAGCAGCTCCGGATCATCCGTATGTGAAAGATTTTCCACAATGGTTCAAATGGCGACCTGATGGAACGGTACAATATGCTGAAAATCCACCAAAGAAATATCAGGATATTCAACCGATTTATTTTGAAAGCGGCGATTGGAAAAATCTCTGGAAAGAGTTACTAGACGTAGCTTTGTTTTGGGTTGAAGAATGTGATATTAAAGTCTTTAGAGTTGACAATCCACATACGAAACCCTTTTATTTTTGGGGTTGGCTGATTGCCGAAATCAAGAAAAAGCATCCAGATGTTTTGTTTTTGGCGGAAGCATTTACTCGTCCAAAAATTATGCATGAGTTAGCCAAACAAGGTTTCACACAATCCTATACTTATTTTACGTGGAGAAATACCAAAGCGGAACTGATTGAATATATTGAAGAATTATCTAAAACGGAACAAAGTGAATTTTTTCGACCAAACTTTTGGCCAAACACTCCCGATATTTTACCGTATGCCTTGCAAAGCGGAAACGAAAGCGTGTACCTTCACAAATACTTTTTGGCAGCGACTTTGAGTTCAAGTATTGGGATTTACGGACCTGTTTATGAATATATGGTTTCGGATGCGATGCCTGGAAAAGAAGAATATCACAATTCAGAAAAGTATGAATTCTTCAATTGGGATTGGACGATTCAGAACAAATTAATCACTGTCATTTCGAGATTGAATCGAATCAGACACGAGCAACCATCGTTGCAACAAACCAATAATATACAGTTTTGTACCACCGATAATGATCAAGTTTTGGCGTACTATAAATATGATGATGACCGAACCGATGAAACTTTAATGATTTGCAGTATCGATCCATATTACGCTAAACAAGCTTGGGTTCAGTTGCCATTACAAGCATTGGGAATTCAACCTGGGCAACCGATTAGAGTGATTGAATTGATTACTGGAAATAGTTACATTTGGGACAAAGAATGGAATTTTGTGGAATTAAATCCAGCATTGCCCTTCCATTTATTTAAAATTTTGAAGTAGTTAAAAAGCCATTAGGCAATAGCCAATAGTAAAAAAAAATCATGGAAAACGATAACCAAGATACTTTTTCGACCCCATTTGTTTTTAAAACGGATTGGAAACATGCGTTTGAAGATGAAGAGTTTATCAAGGTATTCTCGTCGGATATTTTAGAACAGTATATCATCAACAAACGTTGGTATGGTGGAAAGGCAAGCACTTTGAAGTATATTGAAGTGGTAGATCATTTCAAGATTACTTCCAAAAAGAATAGTTATTATGGTGTGCTTTTAGAAGTGAATTTCAAGGAAGCTTTTTATCAGCATTACTTCATGCCGCTGGCGTTTATGTCGGAAGAAGAGTTAGATACCAGCACTATTATTGCGCCTGTGAAAATGGGCAATCAGAACGGTTTTTTGGTTGATGCGTTACATCAGGAAGATTTCAGAAAGCTACTGTTTGAAAATATCGTTCAGTCCAAAGAAAACAAAGAATTCAAATTGGTTTTTCACAAAGGAACCAAGTTTGAAGACAAAGAATACAAATCGTCTAAATTTATGGGAGTCGAGCAAAGCAACACTTCTATTATTTATAACGATGCTTTTGTTTTAAAAATTTTCCGCCGTATTTATGTCAGTACCAATCCCGATTACGAAATCAGCCGTTTCCTTACTGAAAGAATGAATTTCGAAAGTTCGCCAGCATACACAGGAAGTATCAATTTAGCGTTGTCAGAAGGTAATATTACGTTGGGATTAATGCAGGAATTAGTTCCAAATCAAGGTGATGCTTGGAAATTTATGTTGGAAGAAATTGATGGTGTGTTTAGCAATTTGAAAACTAAAAAAATCAAGATTGACAAGCTTCCCGACATTCCCTTATTCAAAAGATTAAAGATAAATGAAATTCCACCTGAGATTATCGATTGGGTTGGACTGAGTTTGTTTCTACGTCTTCAAACGCTTGCCAAACGTACCGCAGAAATGCACATTGCCCTTGGCGGTGACATTCATGACACAGCTTTCACGCCAACAACCTATAACGGAGATTATACCGTATGGTTAAAAAACAGAATGTTGTATCAGTTTCAAAACCGACTGAATATTATAGAAAACAGCTTGCATAAACTTGATGGATTGGCCTTGGATTTGGCGCATCAGTTTATGGAAAACAAGAAATTGGTTCGTAAGCATTTCGTTGATTTTGATTGGACGAAAATGAAATCAGAGCGTATCCGAATCCATGGGGATTATCATTTGGGACAAATTCTAGTAAATGGCGATGATTTCTATTTATTAGATTTTGAAGGCGAACCCGAAAGTACAATTCGTGACCGAAAAGTAAAACAGCCACCATTAAAGGACGTTGCTGGTTTATTCCGTTCGTTTCATTATGCTATTTACGCGACGATTTTCAATAACAAAGACAAATATCCGTTTGATCAGGAACACCTTTTCAAAGCGGCCGAAATATTGTTTAACTACTTTGTAGGCACCTTTTTAGAAACCTATGTAGAGAAAGCACAAGCCGGAAATCTAAACATTGGTTACAACCATGAAATAGACTTTCTGTTAAAATATTGCCTGATAGAAAAAGCCGTTTATGAATTGGGTTACGAACTGAACTCAAGACCACGCTGGGCGGTGATTCCGTTGAGAGGGATTCAGAGTATTATGGGGTATTAGCTCGTTAGTTATGAATTATAAGTTATGAATTATAAGTTTTGGATGCTGAAGATGGAGTGATATAAGATGTAGTTGCTTTAGCAGACGATAAAAATATGATGTTAGCCTATGCAGATGGGCTGACAGATGAAATAGGTTCTTTGACAGACAGTGCAGTTACTCTTTCAGCCGATGCCGATGGATGTATAGCCTTTGTAGTTACACTATCAGCCTTTGCAGATGCTCTGACAGACGACGTAAGTTAAAAAAGTGACTATTATTGTAAATTATTACTTACTTTTTATTAGTTTTATGGAGTCATAAGCCGTGTAAGAAATAATTAGGGATGGATGACAATTAAAATACCACAAGCCGATTGTGTTAATTTTTAATTGTTTTTTATATGGGACTAAATGTCAGATTTGAGGAGTATGCTCCTCTTGGGGATTTTCTAATGACGAGTTTTGTTAGAGATCAGTCGGCAATCGCAGTGCGGTTTCCGAAATTGAATGTTGCGTATGTTGCTGCATTTCAAGACAAATTGGTAGTGGTAAAGAAGCTTGAGGGAACTCTTAAGCTTACTGAAGACCAGAAGAAGGCTACGGCCCAGCTTTATGCTGAGGCTGATGTGGTGAGTAAGGAGTTGAATTTTTTGAGTTCTTATTTTAAAGATGCGGGTTTACCGACGGATGCTATTACTCATTTGAAGCGCAGTCTTTCGACGGGCAATATTGAAGGTGCTTTGTTGGAACTAAAAGATGTGAAACAATATGTTATAGCACACCAACCGGAGTTGGAAGCAGAGGGGATGGCGACCGGTTATCCTGATACGATGGAGGCCCATAGGGTGAGTATGGAGGGTAAGAATGCTTTGCAAAACAGTGTTTTGGACAGCCGAAAACAACTGGTTGATGCTAACAAGGCGGAGTATAAGGCTTTGTATGGCTATATAACGACGGTTGCTGAAAAGGGTAAGTTGATTTTTAAGGGGACGGTTTATGAAGACCAGTACAACTTAACGAAGATAATAGCCCGAATGCGTGCTCCGAAACAGGGTGGTGGTGATAAGCCAACACCATAGATGAGATTTGAACGGCGCAGGTTTTAGGACTTGCGCTTGTTTTTTAAAGTCCCTAGACTGCGCTCGGGGTGAGAAGAAAGTATCAAGGCACAAAAGACAAAACCTAACTAGCCCCGATGGGAGTGGCTACCGTGTAGCGCGGACAGCGGGAATAAGGATTGCAAGAGGGCGCTGACTATTCGCTCATAATAATAATAATAATAATAATGAAGCCCTTCGACTGCGCTCAGAGTGACAAACCGCAGAAAGAAGAGCGTTTAAATTTATAGGTGCTGTCATCCCGAGCGCAGTCGAGGGAACATAAACTTGATAAAAAATGAAATTTTATTATGTTTACATATTGAGATGCAGTGATAATTCCCTTTACACAGGAATTACCAATGATTTAGAAAGAAGAGTAAACGAACATAATGATGGAAAATTACCAGATGCTTATACCTATAAAAGAAGACCAGTAGTATTGGAATGGTATCAAGATTTTACAGAGCCAAACCAAGCCATATATTTTGAAAAGAAATTAAAACGATGGTCAAAAGCAAAGAAAGAAGCACTGATAATTGGAGATTTTGATATGATTGAAACATTGGCAGAGTGCCGAAATGCAACACATTTTAAATACAAACCATAGGCCCTTCGACTGCGCTCGGGGTGAGAAGAAAGTATCAAGGCACAAAAGACAAAACCTAACTAGCCCCGATGGGAGTGGCTACCGTGTAGCACGGACAGCGGGAATAAGGATTGCAAGAGGGGACTGATTATCCGCTCATAATAATAATAATAATAATGAAGCCCTTCGACTGCGCTCAGGGTGACAAACCGCAGAAAGAAGAGCGTTTAAATTTATAGGTGCTGTCATCCCGAGCGCAGTCGAGGGAACATAAACTAAGGAAAATAAAATAAGGAAGGCACCTCGACTGTACTTCGGCTTCGCTCAGTATAGACTTCTCGGGGTGATATTTTGCAGAAAAGACAGAGAGTTCAAATTTATACATAATGTCATCCCGAGCGCAGTCGAGGGAACTTAAAAGAGGTAGAAACAACATACATAAACAACAAAAAAAATGAACCAAGTACAAGTACATTCCCTTTTTACCGATTTTGATATCGATTTATTTAAAGCAGGAAAACATTTTAGGTTATATGAAAAAATGGGCGCACATCTTACCGAAGTCAACGGTGTGAAAGGTGTTTACTTTGCCGTTTGGGCTCCGTCGGCACGCTCGGTTTCTGTTGTGGGCGATTTTAATTATTGGATTCAGGGCGAGCATCAGTTGAATGTGCGTTGGGATGGTTCTGGTATTTGGGAAGGCTTTATTCCCGGTGTTGAAAAAGGCACGACTTACAAATATAAAATCCAATCCAACAATAATGGGATTATCACTGAAAAGGCAGATCCGTTTGCTTTGTATTGCGAACATCCGCCACAAACGGCTTCTGTTATTTGGGATTTAGACTATAAGTGGAAAGACAAAAAATGGATGGATTCTCGAAAAGACAAAAATGGTTTGGATAAACCGTTTTCGGTATATGAAGTGCATTTGGGTTCGTGGCGAAGAAATAATGAAGGCAAGTTTTTGACTTATTTAGAACTGGCTGACCAATTGGTGGATTACGTTAAGGAAACAGGTTTTACGCATGTTGAGTTCATGCCAATCATGGAATATCCTTATGATCCGTCATGGGGTTATCAGTTGGTGGGTTATTTTGCGCCAACATCACGCTTTGGAAAACCACAGGATTTTATGGTTTTGGTGGATAAACTGCATCAGGCTGGAATTGGAGTAATTCTGGATTGGGTTCCGTCACATTTTCCTGATGACGCGCATGGTTTAGGATTTTTTGATGGTTCTAATTTATATGAGCATCCCGACAGACGAAAAGGGTATCATCCCGATTGGAAAAGTTTGGTGTTCAATTATGGACGAAATGAAGTGCGTTCTTTCTTGATAAGTAATGCTATATTTTGGTTACACCAATATCACGCCGATGGTTTGCGTGTTGATGCCGTTGCTTCGATGTTATACTTGGATTACTCAAGAAACGATGGCGAATGGGAACCAAATATTTATGGAGGAAGAGAAAACTTAGACACAATAAGTTTCTTGAAAGATTTCAACGAAGCGGTGTATGCTGATTTTCCGGACACACAAACTATAGCAGAAGAAAGCACGAGTTTTCCAATGGTTTCCCGACCAACATTTATTGGAGGTTTAGGTTTCGGAATGAAATGGATGATGGGCTGGATGCACGATACGTTGCAGTATTTCAAAAAAGAAAGCGTGTATAGAAGATTCCATCAAAATGATTTGACATTCTCGATGACATACGCATTTACCGAGAATTTCATGCTGCCATTATCACACGATGAAGTTGTATATGGCAAGCAATCCATTTTAGGTAGAATGACTGGCGACGAATGGCAGAAATTTGCCAATTTACGTTTGTTGTATGGTTATATGTTCACTCATCCGGGAGCGAATTTATTATTTATGGGTTCTGAATTCGGACAAAGTTCTGAATGGAATTTTGAAGGAAGTTTAGATTGGCATTTGCTTCAATTTGGTTATCACGATGGCATCAAAAAATGCATTACTGATTTGAATGCGTTGTATAAAAACAATCCGGCATTATATGAAAAACAATTTCATGTAGATGGTTTTGAATGGATTAATTATTCTGATAGTGAAAACGCCGTTTTGAGTTACATCCGTAAAGGAAACAACGAAAAAGAGAGTTTGGTTGTAGTTTGTAATTTCACGCCAGTAGTTAGAGATAATTATAGAATTGGTTTACCAATGAAAGGAAAGCTGACACAAATTTTCAACTCGGATAGCACCGAATATGGCGGAAGTGGCGTAGTAACAACAAAACCCATCAAAATTGATAAGACACCATGGAATTACAGAGATTATTCAGCTGAATTAGTCCTGCCACCATTGGGTGTTACGGTTTATAAGATTTCATAAATTATTAATTCAACAACTAAAAAAGTTAACCTTCTGTCAAAGAAAGTTAACTTTTTTTAGTTATTACCTTTCGCAAACGTTATAGTTAAAAACTACTATAATAAGTTGCTCTGTTTTAGATTTCATCTTTGTAAATTTGGCAACACGACATTAAAAAATCATTATGATTACCAACCAAGAACTTGAACATAAAGGAGATCAGACACCTTCCAAAATAGTTAGTTTTAATCAGGATGTTGACAGCATTTATTTCAATACTGACAACAATGTAATCCTAAAAGTAACGATACTTCGAGATAGTTTAATTCGTTTTCGATATACTACCAAAGGTTATTTCAGCAACGACTTTTCATATGCTATTGATAAAACACAATCGCATGGTTACAATCAGCTTGAAGTTGTAGAAGAGAGCACTTTTTATCTAATAAAAACCAGCAAAGTATTTTGTAAAGTCAACAAGAAGAACATGAAAATATCGATTCATGATATCGATGGCTTCACGATTTTAGAAGACGAAATTGGGTTTCATTGGGAAGAAAGCTATGAGCATGGCGGAAACATCGTAAAAATGAGTAAAATGTCGAAAGACGGCGAAAGTTTTTACGGAATGGGCGACAAACCAACGCATTTAAATCTGAAAGGAAAACGCGTTGAAAATTGGGCAACCGATCAATATGCCTTTCATAAAGACCAAGAACCATTATATAAAGTTGTTCCGTTTTATATAGGATTACACCATAACAAAGCTTATGGCGTTTTCTTTGACAATACTTTCAGAACTTTTTTTGATTTTTGCCATGAGAAAAGAAATGTTACCAGTTTTTGGGCTGAAGGTGGCGAAATGAATTACTACTTTGTGTATGGTCCAAAAATGGCTGATGTTGTAACGACTTACACACATTTAACAGGAAAACCAGAGTTGCCGCCAATGTGGACATTAGGTTACCACCAATGTAAATGGAGTTATTATCCGGAAAGCAAAGTAAAGGAAGTAACAGCAAAAT
>JAYTGH010000523.1:0-3790 GCA_043733645.1 Flavobacterium sp.
CAAGAAAGCGCAAAGCAAAATTGTTGGTGATGAACAAAGGCAACTGCGTAATCGCGAAAAAGAAATCCTGTTTATGGATTTGCGGCAAATGGGAGAACCTTTTGAAAAAAAATACACACAGTTTTCGGATGCAGATATAAAAAAAGTAACCGGCACTTTTCATGAATGGCAACAAAGACAGATAGAAAACATTCCTGAATATTGCTATTCAGCAACGCTGGAAGAAATAGCACCGAAAGATTTTTCGCTGGTACCAAGCAAATACATTGGATTTATAAACCGTGATGAAAATATAGATTTTGATAAAAAGATGAATGCTTTGCAAAATGAATTTGCTGACTTACTAAAAGCTGAAGCCCAAAGCAAAAAAGATTTACTCACCGTATTTAAAGAATTGGGCTATGAGATTAAATTATAAACCAATTGGCGATTATGTAAATCTTGTAGAAGAACGAAACAAAGAACTGCAGGATTTACCATTAATTGGTTTGAGCATTACAAAACAGTTTATTCCTTCTATTGCCAATACAATAGGCACGGATATGTCAACATACAGAACGATATATAAAAATCAATTTGCTTATAGTGCTGTTACATCCAGAAATGGAGATAAATTGACCATTGCTTTATTTAAAGACCTGGATAAAGGCTTAATTTCACAGGCTTACACACCATTTGAAGTAACCGATACAAATGAGGTGCTTCCCGAATACTTGATGATGTGGTTTAGCCGACTGGAGTTTGACCGTTATGCACGATTTAAAAGCCATGGCAGTGCAAGAGAACTTTTTAATTGGGAGGATTTATGCGAATCATTAATGCCTATTCCTTCCATTACAAAACAAAAAGAAATAGTTGCCGAATACAATACCATACAAAACCGCATTGCCATCAACAAACAACTCATTCAAAAATTAGAACAAACCGCACAAGCCATTTATAAAAACTGGTTTGTTGATTTTGAATTTCCGGATGAAAACGGGCAACCTTATAAAACTAGTGGTGGTCAAATGGTGGAAAGTGAGTTGGGGGAGATTCCGATGGGATGGGAAGTTAGTATTATTAAAGATTTTTGTAAGGAAATGAAATCAGGGGGAACACCAAGCAGAGACAATTTAGGATTTTGGAACAGCCAAGATATTGCTTGGTTAAAAACAGGGGAAGTTTGTAATAAAGTCTTAGTTGAATCCCAAGAATACATTTCGTTTGAAGGTTGTAAAAATAGTTCAGCCAAGAAGATACCTATTAATACTGTGTTGGTCGCAATGTACGGAGAAGGTAAAACAAAAGGACAAGCTGGGTATCTTAGATTTGAAGCTACAACGAATCAAGCATGCTGTGCAATGATCTGTGATGATGAATATCAATCTACTCTGTTATATTATTTTTTGAGAATAAATCAAGCCGAAATAGCAAACCTTGCCAATGGCGGAGCTCAACCTAATTTAAGTAAGGAGCTGATTGAAAATATTAAGTTTATTAAACCAGATAAAACAATCATTAAACGTCACCCGTTTATAAAATTTATCAACCAAAGTGAGATAATTGAAAGAGAGATAATCACCTTAAACAAGGTACAATCTCTTCTTCTTTCTAAACTTGCAACTATAGAAAATTAGCAATATGATTACAAAATTTAAGTCCATAAAAAACCTTGCAGTCTTTCAAAATTACGTTTGGGATAGTGTTGTATGCGATACCATTGGCAATGTGGCACTATTCAAAGACATTAATGTTATTTATGGTAGAAATTATTCAGGTAAAACAACATTGTCAAGAATCATAAGGGCATTAGAAAAAGGGGAAATATCGGAAAAGTACGAAAGCCCGGAATTTGAAGTGAGTATGACAGGCATAGCAGATGCCACACAAGGAAACTTAACGGCTCACGGTAAAAAGATAAGGGTCTTTAACGAAGACTTTGTAAAGGCTAATTTGAAGTTCATTGGAAATCCTGATGAAAGCATTAATCCTTTTGCTATACTCGGTGGAAATACCACCTTAGAAGCAGAAATAGCGGAATTGAACAATGAACTTGGTATTGTTACAGAAGGGAGTGAAACAGGATTTTATCTTGAATTAAAAAATACCAAGCAAATTGAATCCACTGCCAAACAAGCTTACGAAACTGCAAGCAATACGCTCAATCAACAGTTATCCTATAAGGCAACTAATAACCCTAATGGAATAAAATATAAATCAGAAAAGTATGGTGACCAAAACTATACTAAACCAAAACTTGAAAATGATATTGCCACAGTTTTAGAACTTTCCTTTACACCTTTAACTGACAGTGAGGTCACACAAAAACTGGCTTTGCTAAATGAAACGGTAAATGAGGATATTCGAGTAATTCCTAAAATGAATTTTAATTTAAAATCCATCATTGAAAAAGCCGACAAACTTGTAACAAAACCAATCAGCAGTTCGGATAAAATTGAACAACTGGTTAAAGATTCAATATTAAATCGTTGGGTTAAGGAAGGCAAGCAGTTACATAAGGACAAACTTGAACTCTGTTCATTTTGTAGTAATGAAATTTCTGAGGAAAGATGGAAGGAACTTGACAGCCATTTCGATGAAGAATCAGAAATGCTTGAAAAAGAAATAGACTTAGCTATCAACGAAATTCAAACTTCGATAACAAGCCTTGATAATTCGCTTGATACCAATAAATCTTTGTTCTATTCTAAATTTCACACTGATCTTGACCGTTTAAGAACTATAAAGCAACAAATTATTATAAATATAAAGTCAGAATTGAATGTAGTAAAAAATCAACTACAAAATCGAAGAGATGATTCGCTAAATGTTAAACAGTTTATTCCTATAAAAGATAACAGTAAACGTCTTGAATGGTGCTGGACGATATTTGAGGGTTTTAGAATTGCTGCTAATTGCTACAGCACATCAATTGGCTCAGAACAAGCTAATGCAAAGAGGCTTTTACGCCTTAGAGAAGTCAGCGACTTCATAAACACCATTCAGTATTCAAATGAGATTGCAAATCTTCAAGGCTTAAAGACAACGGCAGATATTGAAACACAGAAGAAGGATGGTATTGTTCAAAAAATCGGAACCCACATAAATCTAATTGAATCTAAAGAAAGATTAATGAACGATGAGGAAAAGGGTGCACTCAAAGTTAATGCGTATTTAAACAATTTTTTTGGACACGACTTCCTTACGTTGCAAGCAATAGAAGAAACAGAAAACCTAGGAGGAAAAAAAATACGTTTTGAAATTATTAGAAATCGCAGGAAGGCCCACCATTTAAGCGAAGGAGAATGCAGTCTAATTGCATTTTGCTATTTTATGGCAAAGCTGGAAGATATTGAAACAAAAGGAAGTAAACCCATCATATGGATTGACGACCCTATTTCCAGTTTAGATAGCAATCATATATTTTTCGTTTATAGCCTTATAAATTCTGAAATTGTTGCCAAACAAGACTTTGAACAGTTTTTTGTTTCAACTCACAATCTTGATTTTCTGAAATATTTAAAGCGGTTGCCTAATAAAAGCAGAACAGAATCTTTCATTGTTTTAAGAGATGGCCAAACAAGTCAGCTTCGGCTAATGCCGAAATATTTAAAAGACTATGTAACCGAATTTAATTTTCTGTTTCATCAAATCTATTTGTGTGCAAACGGAGATATAAATGATGATTTTAGCCATTCAGTCTACTATCACTTCGGAAATAATGCACGTAAATTCTTAGAGGCACTTTTGTTTTATAAATACCCTTGCCGTATTGATAATCAAACCAGCAATGCTAATTCAAAGAGAC
>JAYTGH010000524.1:0-3789 GCA_043733645.1 Flavobacterium sp.
TTCATTTGATTTGTTTTCAATAACAAGTGCGGTGTTTTTTTCAGCGTTTACTGCAATAGTTTTATTTGGGCTAACTACAATTGGTGAATGAGTACCACCAGCGATTGGTGCCATAAAAATTTTCAAATCATGATTGCAAACATTTTTAAGTTTTACTTTAAACGTTCCGTGTTTATTATTACCCAATACAAAACTATCGTTTGGCTTGATAATAGTATTTGAGGTTAATGAACCAAAAACGCCGCAGGATGTAACAGCTAGCGCAAAAAAAAAAGTGGTAATAATTGTTTTCATAATAAAAGGTTTAGTGATTAATATTGAAGCAAAATTGCGGCATAAAGCATAGCCAATCGCTTCAAATTATGATTTGAGACCAATTAATTAGTAATCGGGAAGTATTGTGAATAAAGAAACTATAGCTTTTCTATAAAGTCTTTTGGCGAAAGCCCTGTATTTTTTTTGAAAGCTCTGTTGAAGGTTGCTTTCGAGTTAAATCCGCAGTCAAAAGCTATTCCGAGTAAAGTAGATTTTTTGTGTTCGCCTTGTTTGAAACTGTTTTTTACGGCTTCAATTCGGTAGTTGTTGATGAAGTCGTTGAAGTTTAAGCCAAAACCCTGATTGATAGTTTTAGAAATAATAGCAGCATTAGTTTTTAATTTTTTGGCAACATCAGTCAGCGTTAATTCAGGATTTTGATATAGTTGTTGCGTTTCAAGTATACTTTCAATTTTAGCTTTCCAATTTTCAATTTCGGGCGAAGTTTGCGCTTCATAAATTTCATGTTCAATGTCAATCACCGCTTCTTCACTAGTTGAATTATTCGATAAAAGCAAAGCGGGTTTCTTATCAAACATTGAAATTTCAAATGGGATTTTGGTCACAATAGGATTGGCATAACCGGTAATAGCTATGTAATACATGATAATTGAAAAGAAAAGGAAAAACCACCAGCTGCCTGTATAGGAATTCAATTCGGGATAAAACAGACTCGTAATATTGAATAAAATTGGTAGTAGCAGCATCACCAAAAAACTGTACAAATACGTATTTATCCATTTAAATAAAACACTATCGGCATAACTCACAACCTGAAACATTAATTTTCGATATAAGTTATAGTATCGGATAGATAGCACAAAGTAAATAATCATCGATGCTATACCCGCATTGTGATAGCAACTATCAAAATCTTTATCCATACCATCTTTATAGAAATAATAACCTTTAAAAATATACTTATCATAAATCCACATAAATAGGGAATATAATAAGTATAGAATTCCCGGAATCAGGTGTATAAAGTTTCTCTTCGTTAAATGAAAAGAAGGGTTTAGCAGACTTTGAGTATAAAAATAAATTACGGGACCAATAAAAAACAAATGTTGAAATGGCATGTAGAATAGGAAATCACGATACGGCTGATTATCATACCAGCCAGCAAAGCCTAACATCCAAGGCGCAACAAATAAACTGCACAAAAAAATGAAAAGGCTCAGCCAATAATTTGAATTTTTTTCCGTCCGAATAGCTTTTAGTAAAAGTAAAACACTATAAATAATACCTTGTGAAAAGGTAATCAGTAGGAGCGAACTATAAAAACCAAACTCAAAAAGCATACATCAAATTTAGTTAAAGATAGGAAAGTTTAGGAATTTTTAAAAGGATGCCGTTGCTGCCAGGCTATATTTGGCTCTAGTCTTGGAAATATTTTGTCAAAATATTTGTCTATCAATTTATTGTTATGATATATAAACCCTGACATAACAACAGGTTCAGCACCAATGGAGCTTTTGATTTCGAGAGCGGTTCTTCCAAAGATTATTTGTTTAAACTGATTTTCGATGCCAAATTTTGTCATGTTGTAAAGCATATTCAAATAAAGCATTTTTTCTTTTTGTACCTGTTCATCATAACCCAAAAAGTACGTTTCCAGTGTAGTTCCGTTAAGAAGCAGCGTATGGAAACCAATTAATTCATTATTCAAAAAATATCCAACAAGTATAAAGCGGTCGCCACATTGTTTTTTAAATGAAGAGAAATGATTTTTGGCTAAAAAGAAAGTATTGAAAGGCGCATTTTTGGCCACATGATGATACAAGTCGTAAATTCTGTTCTCCTGCGAAAGTATTTCGTCCAGAGACAAGTTCTTTGTTTTTATGCCTTCAAACTTTTTATGAGCGCGTTTGTATTGGTCACGGTATTTTTTAGAAAACGCAGCAACATAATCTTCGTTTGTTTTCCATTGTGGTTGCAGTTCAAAAATCATATTGGGTTGCGTATTGAACTCATACATTTCAGCAAAAGTTGATTTGTTTAGTTCAGCAGCGCAGTCTTGATAAAAGTCTTTAAAGGAAACAATATGGATTTTTATATGTTGCTTTTTGAAGTAAAGCGTAATTTCATCAGCACATTTACTAAGTAGTTCCCCAATAGTTTTTGAATCAATTTCTTTATTAAAAGTGTAACCGTTTTGTCCGGTTATCATACTGTTGCCAAGAAACAAAGCATGCGAACCAAAATTTCGGAATATAAAATTCCGGATATAGGTTTTAAAACACTTATCTCTATCGCCAAACGATTCTAACTTATTTAAATTAAGATATTGCGCTAAAGCTACTCCAATAAGCGCAGCTTTTTCAAAAATACCAATGTAGAAACACTGCATATTTGTTGGCGCCGATTCTTCTAATACTTTTAAATAAGGCGTTTGTAAAAAAGCATTATCATGGGCAACTTCATCCCAGGAATCTGGAAGTTGAGCAATAGAGGTATATATTGTATAGGTTGATGTTTCCAAATAAGCTAAAAAAAATCGCCCTACAAAAGTAGAGCGATTTAGTTATTAATAAATGTTAAATTATTGCATCATACAGATTATTCCTCCCATAATCATGAAACAAACGATCCAGAAACCACCAGTTACCATCACATATTTGAAGCTTCTTCTTTCATATAAAGCCGTTGTGCCGATAGTTGGTAAAATCATAAACAGCCCTGTCATAAAACCATGTAATGCTCCGTGTTTGAAGGTTCGGTAAGCTGTGCCATAATCAGCCATAAAGGCGGCATAAGATGGTTTGGCTGTTTCCACATGTCCGCCAACCATGCCTAATGCGCCAAATTGATGAATTACTACCATTTGTAATACAAATGAAATTAGAAAAGCATAGATGATAGACAGTCCGAAAACTTTTATCATATTCATTCCCTTTCCATCCTCGGGATTAATGTCGGCCTCTTTCATCCAAATGTTTCCGAAAACTTTAGGGTTGTACCAAATAAATCCAACAACAAGTGTTGATAAAGCCGCAAGTAATAATGCTAAGAAATTGATGTGCATAATTTTAAGTTTTATTGGTTAGTACTTCAAATGTAAAAAATATTTTTTAAATCATTTTTTTTTGGCAAAGTATTCAATTTTAATAAGAATTTTTTAAACTTTTGTAAGATAAATTAATAAAAAAACAAAGTAAAAATGCATTTCATCGATTTTATTTGTTTTTAAACGTCAATACTTAGTAGTTTTACCTCGTCTTAACCTCAAATCATTTACTATTATGAAAGCTATTTTTACCTACATCGCCTTACTGTTTGTTTCAGTTTCTGTTTTTGCAGAAATATCTTCAACAGAAAAAAATGCTTTAGTTAAATTAAACAAAGCTACTAAAGGATCTCAATGGATTAACAAATGGGATCTAAAATCGCCAGTATCAACTTGGTATGGTGTTGAAATCCAAAACGACAAAGTGGTTTCTATTAAATTGGTCAACAACAACCTTAATGGTGAAT
>JAYTGH010000525.1:0-3784 GCA_043733645.1 Flavobacterium sp.
AAGAATTTTTGTTTAATCCTTTTGAATTCTTTAAATTCTTCGCTTTTTGAATCATCGGGTTTTACCCAACACGCTTTGTGTACCGGGAAATTTTCATAACTGCATTTAGCGCCATATTCGTGTTCTAAACGATATTGAATTACTTCATACTGAAGCGCACCAACGGTTCCGATAACTTTTCGGTTATTCATTTCTAATGTAAACAATTGCGCTACACCTTCATCCATCAGCTGGTCAATACCTTTGTCTAGTTGTTTTGCCTTTAATGGATCTGCATTATTGATGTATCTAAAATGTTCCGGAGAGAAACTCGGAATTCCTTTGAAACTCATTATTTCACCTTCGGTTAGTGTATCGCCAATTTTAAAATTTCCGGTATCGTGTAAACCTACAATATCACCCGGATACGAGATGTCAACAATTTCTTTTTTCTCAGCAAAAAAAGCATTTGGACTGGAAAATTTTAAATTCTTGTTCAACCTTACATGCATATACGGTTTATTTCGTTCAAAGGTTCCTGAAACAATTTTTACAAATGCTAATCTATCGCGGTGTTTTGGGTCCATATTAGCATGGATTTTAAATACAAAGCCAGCCATTTTTTGTTCGTCAGGTTTTACCAAACGGGTTTCTGATTCTTTTGGTCTTGGTGCAGGAGCGATTTCAACAAAGCAATCTAACAATTCCCTCACGCCAAAATTATTCAAAGCAGAGCCAAAAAATACAGGTTGTAAATTTCCGGCAAGATATTGCTCTCTGTCAAATGCCGGATAAACTTCTGAAATCAATTCGAGTTCATCACGAAGTTTAGTTGCTGGTTTTTCGCCAATAATTTTCTCCAGTTCTGGACTTTCAATATCGGAAAATGCAATTGTGTCTTCAATGTTTTTGCGGCTATCACCACTAAAAAGGTTTATGTTGTGTTCCCAAATATTATAAATTCCCTGAAAATCATAACCCATTCCGATTGGAAAACTCAATGGTGTTACGCTCAGTCCCAATTTTTGTTCGACTTCATCCATCAAATCAAAGGCATCTTTTCCTTCTCGGTCTAACTTATTGATGAAAACTATAATCGGAATGTGGCGCATTCTGCAAACAGAAACCAATTTTTCAGTTTGTTCCTCAACACCTTTGGCAACGTCAATTACCACAATAACACTATCAACTGCAGTCAATGTTCTAAAGGTATCTTCGGCAAAATCCTTGTGGCCGGGTGTATCGAGAATATTGATTTTTTTACCTTTATAATTAAATGCCAAAACCGAAGTCGATACCGAAATTCCTCTTTGTCTCTCAATTTCCATGAAATCGGAAGTTGCTCCTTTTTTGATTTTGTTATTTTTAACCGCACCAGCCTCCTGAATAGCGCCTCCAAACAGTAATAATTTCTCTGTTAGCGTGGTTTTTCCGGCATCGGGATGCGAAATAATTCCAAAGGTTCTGCGACGTTCTATCTCTTTTAAAAAACTCATGATTTCTGATAAATTGGTTGCAAAAATACTATTATTTACCGATTATTTCTGCATGGTTCCCATTTCAAATCTTTCCTTAGTTATTTCGTGTTAATAAAATTTTGTTAATACTAGTCATGATAGTTGTATAATGTGTTTGAATTGTTATTTTTGTTGATTGTTACGTTACTTTCCCAAAGTGATTTTGTTAAGTCAATAAATAGTTTAATTTAATCGAAATTTTTAATAAAATGAATTTTAAGCAGTTTTTTTTCGGGGCATTATTTTTAATATCATTTGCAAGTAATGCACAAAGTAATACAAAGGAAGTTTTGTTCACCATCAATGATAAACCTTATTATACAGACGAATTTTCAAGGATTTATAAGAAGAATTTAGATTTGGTAAAAGATGATTCTCAAAAAGATTTAAATCAATATTTACAGCTTTTTATCGGATATAAATTAAAAGTAAACAAAGCTTATAAACTCGGTTTACAAAACGGAACACAATATCAAACTGAGTTAAAATCATATAGGTCGCAATTAGCCAAAAACTATTTTAACGACACAAAAATCACAGAGGAACTTATAGAAGAAGGATATAATCGACTTCAAAAAGAAATCAGAGCTTCGCATATTCTTATTTTAGTTGATGAAAATGCAGCGCCAGAAGACACTTTGAAAGCTTACAAAAAAATTGAAGATATTAGTAAACGAGCTTTTGCCGGAGAAGATTTTGAAAACCTAGCGGTTCAATTTTCGGAAGATCCATCTGCTAAAGAAAACAAAGGGGATTTGGGTTATTTCACTGCTTTCAGAATGGTTTACCCATTTGAAAATGCTGCCTACAACACTCAAAAAGGGAAAATCTCTAAAATTATCAGAACTCGTTTTGGATATCATATTTTAAAAATTAATGATATAAGAGCCAATAGAGGGGAAATTACTGTATCTCACATTATGATCTTAAAACCAAAGCCTGAAGAAACTGAAAAAAATGCTGAAAAGACGATCAACGAAATTTATAAAAAAATTCAGCAAGGAGAAAAGTTTGAAGATTTAGCCAAGCAATTTTCAGAAGACAAATCATCGTCATCTAAAGGCGGTGTGTTGAATAGATTTGGTTCAGGACAGTTGAGTTCTGAAGAATTTGAAAATGTTGCTTTTTCGCTTGATAAAGTTGGAGATATTTCAAAACCATTTCAATCTGATTTTGGTTGGCACATTGTTAAGTTGATTGAGAAACATCCGGTAAAATCATTAGATGAAATGAAAACTGAGTTAGAAACTAAAGTCGGGAAAGATGATAGATCTAAAAAAATCACAGCTTCATTAAACGAAAAACTCAGAAAAAAGTACACTTATAAAACAGATTCTAAACAGTATAATCTTATTTCAAAAGTGGTAACCAATGATTTTTATGAGTCGAAATGGGCACTTCCGGCAAACATCAAAGATTACACAGCTACTTTACTAACTATCAATGCTAAAAAAATTGACGGTAAAACATTCTTAGATTTTATAGACAAACAACAAAAAGCAGGGTTGAAAATAAAACCGCTATCAAAATTAGTTGACACTTTGTATGATAAATTTTTGGACGAACAGTTGACAGCCTATTACGACGAAAATTTGGAAACTGAATTCCCTGAATTTGCTAATGTAATGGAAGAATATCGCGACGGATTACTGCTTTTTGATTTAATGGAAAAAGAAATTTGGGATCGTGCGAAAACGGACACTCTTGGTTTGAAAAAGTTTTATGATGAACATAAAATGGAGCATATGTGGAAGAAAAGAATTGATGTGACAATAGCTTCATCGACCAAGCAGGATATGATTAAAAAGGCGCAAGCTTTGTTGAAGAAAGATGAGAAACCACAAGCTATTAAAGACAAATTAAATGTTGATAACGTAATCAATGTAATGACTAATAGCGGTGTTTTTGAAGAAGGAAGTGATGCATTACCAAAAACAATGAAATATAGTCTTGGCGTTTCAGATGTTTTTAAAGAAGGTGAGTATTATTTTGTCACCAAAGTTGATAAAATATTGCCCGCAGACGTAAAAACGCTCGAGGAATGTAAAGGAAAAATTGTCAATGATTATCAGCAATATTTAGAGCAACGATGGGTTGATGATTTGAAAAAAGAGTTTACAGTTAAAATAAATACAGATGTTTTTGAAAACGTAAAAAAACAGCTGAAATAATAAAATGATTAGAAATAGTTATTTCCTAATTTTTTTACTGATTTGTTCTTGTAACTATTTCAAACCAGAACAAAAATCTCAATCAATAGCAAGAGTAGGGAAAAATTATTTATACAA
>JAYTGH010000526.1:0-3775 GCA_043733645.1 Flavobacterium sp.
TTTTTAAATATTACGCCTGAAGAAACGCAAAGAATCATGAACAAAGCCATGAAATCATCCGATCGCTGGAGAATCATGAAGGAAGATGATAAATCAGATGAAGAAATTATCGCATCATTTGGTGTCAAAACAAAAATGAAAATTTTTTCCTGGAACGGTGAAATCGATACATTGATGACACCTACAGATTCTATAAGATATTACAAACATTTTCTTCAAACAGGTGTAATGTCAATGGAACCAAAAACCGGGCACATCAAGGCTTGGGTTGGTGGAATTGATTATAAATACTTTCAATATGACCACGTTGGCCAAGGTGCAAGACAAGTTGGCTCGACATTCAAACCCTTTGTTTACGCCACTGCTATCGAACAACTAGGCATGTCGCCCTGCGATTCGATTATCGATTCACCGTTTACAATTCCGGTTGGAAGACATCACGTTACCCAAGCCTGGACGCCGAAAAACTCTGATAATAAATACCGCGGAATGGTTACTTTGAAAAAAGCATTGGCCAATTCTATCAACACCATTTCAGCAAAACTGATGGATAAAGTTGGCCCCGAAGCTGTAGTTGCTTTAACCAAAAAATTAGGCGTAAAATCAGATATTCCGGCGCAGCCTTCAATTGCACTTGGTGCCGTTGAAATTACTGTCGAAGATATGGTTGCCGCTTACAGCACTTTTGCAAATCAAGGCGTTTATATCAAGCCGCAATTCATCAGCCGAATCGAAGATAAAAACGGTGTTGTGCTTTACGAACCAGTTCCTGAAACCCATGATGTTTTGAATAAAGACATCGCTTATGCTGTCATAAAACTTTTAGAAGGTGTAACCGAAGAAGGTTCCGGAGTGCGTCTTAGAACCCAAGGTGGCGGAAGTGGCGACAATCGCTGGACAGGTTATCCATACATGTTTACCAATCCGATTGCCGGAAAAACAGGAACTTCTCAGAACCAATCTGATGGTTGGTTTATCGGCATGGTGCCCAATTTGGTTACCGGAGTTTGGGTTGGCTGCGAGGATCGTTCGGCGCGTTTCAAAGGAATCACTTATGGTCAGGGAGCAACGGCTGCTCTGCCAATTTGGGGTTATATGATGAAAAAATGCTATGAAGATAAAGATTTACTCATCTCAAAAGACCCGTTCGAAAGACCTGCAAACCTTTCGATAAAAGTAGATTGTTATGCGCCAAGAAAAGTAGAAGTCGACTCAACCGCAATTCCTCCCGAAGAAGAACAAAATACAGATGAATTTGGATTGTAAAATTTAGGAGCTGTTTCCTGCTATTCGTTTCAATCTGTCATTGCGAGGAACGAAGCAATCTTATCACGATTGCAGAACGCAATGTCAGGATTTTCACTTCTATCAGGGCTAAAAAAATAACTATGATTAACAAAAAAGTAAACTCTGTACAAGAAGCACTGCAAGGCATAGAAGACAATATGACCATTATGCTCGGCGGCTTTGGACTTTGCGGCATTCCTGAAAATAGTATTGCTGAATTAGTAAAAAAAGAAACAACAGGACTAACCTGTATTTCAAATAATGCCGGTGTCGATGATTTTGGACTTGGATTACTTTTACAAAAAAGACAAATCAAAAAAATGATTTCTTCCTATGTTGGAGAAAATGCCGAATTTGAACGTCAAATGCTTTCCGGAGAATTAGATGTTGAACTAACACCGCAAGGAACTTTAGCTGAAAAATGTCGCGCCGCTCAAGCCGGAATTCCTGCTTTCTTTACTCCGGCAGGTTTTGGAACCGAAGTCGCGGAAGGAAAAGAGTCTCGTGAATTCAATGGAAAAATGCACATAATGGAATTGGCTTATAAAGCTGATTTCTCAATCGTAAAGGCATGGAAAGGCGACGAAGCCGGAAACCTTATTTTTAAAGGAACTGCCCGAAACTTTAATGCTTGTATGGCCGGTGCTGCAAAAATTACCATTGCCGAAGTAGAAGAATTAGTACCTGTAGGTTCACTCGCCCCAAATCAAATACACATTCCGGGAATAATGGTGCAACGCATCTTTAAGGGAGAAAAATTTGAAAAGAGAATTGAGCAAAGAACCACAAGAAAAAGAGACTAATCATGGCTTTAGATAAAAATGACATCGCAAAACGAATAGCCAAAGAAGTTCAAGACCGCTATTATGTAAACTTAGGAATCGGGATTCCAACCTTAGTAGCTAACTATGTCCGTAATGATATTTCGGTAGAATTTCAAAGCGAAAACGGCGTTCTCGGGATGGGACCATTCCCGTATGAAGGTGAAGAAGACGCTGATGTTATAAATGCTGGAAAACAAACCATCACGACTTTGCCCGGAGCAAGTTTCTTTGATTCGGCGTTTAGTTTCGGAATGATTCGCAGTCAAAAAGTTGATTTAACGATACTTGGAGCCATGGAAGTTGCCGAAAACGGCGATATTGCAAATTGGAAAATCCCAGGAAAAATGGTCAAAGGAATGGGCGGCGCAATGGATTTAGTTGCTTCTGCTGAAAACATAATCGTTGCCATGATGCACGTGAACAAAGCTGGCGAAAGCAAAATTCTAAAAAAATGTACGCTACCATTAACCGGAGTTGGCTGTGTTAAAAAAGTGGTGACCGAACTTGCTGTTTTAGAAATAACACCAAAAGGATTTAAACTTTTAGAACGCGCGCCTGGCGTTACTGTAGAACACATTATCGCTTCTACTGAAGCTGATTTAATTATTGAAGGAGAAATTCCGGAGATGGTTATTGATTAAGATAATCCAATAAAACTTCTGAAGCATTGCCGAAAGTATTTGCTTTTTCAGTGATGCTGACGGCTCGTTTTTTATTCAATTTATAATTCAAATCAAACTCGGTTGTAAATAATATTGCCGACATGAAAGGGTTATTGATGTAGGTAACCAACTTGTCGTGAGCTCCGTCGATAGTATGAATTTCGATTACTTCTTCCTGCTGAAATTTGTATTTAAGCTCCATTTTTAAAACACCATCTTCTACAATTGGGCGAACGTAGATATTCATCAAATCAGTATTCCCAATAGTTTTTGCCATCGTTAATTTGGCAAAGGTGCCATCAGCTAAACTCGCTTTGACATTGTTATAAAAATCACTAAAGGTTTCTGTGAAAGACATTGAAACTTATTTAAATTTTAAAAAAACCAGCTCGCCACAAAAATGGCAGTAATCACACAAACCAAATCTACCAAAAGCATAGTGCCAAGTGTGTAACGCGTATTCTTAACATTGATGCTCCCAAAGTAAACCGCTATCACATAAAACGTAGTTTCGGCACTGCATTGAAAAATACAACTCAATCTTCCGGTAAAAGAATCTGGTCCGAATGTATGCATAGAATCAATCATAAATCCTCTTGAACCACCAGAACTGAATGGGCGCAACATAGCTACCGGTAACGAATCAGTAACTTGTTTGCTTACGCCAATATTCGAAAAAACAAAGGATATTCCGTTGCTGATAATTTCAAACAAACCGCTATTTCTAAAGAACGAAATCGCCACCAACATTCCCATTACATAAGGGAAAATGGTAACTCCAGTTTGTAAACCATTGTTTGCTCCGGTCACAAAAGCATCAAAAATAGTAGTGTTTTTTTCAACAAATTTTTTCTCATGAATAAAGGAGAATACGAGTGTAAAACCAATTATAGCAACAAGCATTAAGCCTGAAAGATTAGAAGTAAAAGCATTTTTGCCTATTAAATCCAATCCATTTACATAAAATAATAATCCCACAATAGCTGCAATTATCGTCATCAA
>JAYTGH010000527.1:0-3753 GCA_043733645.1 Flavobacterium sp.
GGAATTAAAGTAATCGATTTGATTGAGCCTTACTCAAAAGGTGGTAAAATTGGATTGTTCGGTGGAGCCGGAGTTGGTAAAACAGTATTGATTCAAGAGTTGATTAACAATATCGCTAAAGGTCACGGTGGACTCTCTGTATTCGCAGGTGTTGGTGAAAGAACACGTGAAGGAAACGATTTACTTCGTGAAATGTTGGAATCTGGAATTATAAAATATGGTGATGATTTCATGCACTCTATGGAAAATGGAGGATGGGATTTATCTAAAGTTGATAAACCAGGAATGAGAGAGTCTAAAGCTACTTTCGTTTTCGGGCAAATGAATGAGCCTCCTGGAGCAAGAGCACGTGTTGCGCTTTCAGGATTGTCTATCGCTGAGTATTTCCGTGATGGTGCAGGTTCAGATCAAGGTAAAGATGTACTGTTCTTCGTTGACAATATCTTCCGTTTTACACAAGCAGGATCTGAGGTTTCGGCTCTTTTAGGTCGTATGCCTTCTGCGGTTGGGTACCAACCAACATTGGCAACAGAAATGGGTGCGATGCAAGAAAGAATTACATCTACAAACAAAGGTTCTATCACATCAGTACAAGCGGTTTACGTTCCTGCTGATGACTTAACTGACCCTGCTCCTGCTACAACTTTTGCCCACTTAGATGCAACTACAGTATTATCTCGTAAAATCGCTGAGCTTGGTATTTATCCTGCGGTGGATCCTTTAGATTCAACTTCAAGAATCCTTACTGCTCAAATTTTAGGAGATGATCACTACAACTGTGCTCAAAGAGTAAAAGAGATACTTCAAAAATACAAACAACTTCAGGATATCATCGCGATTCTTGGTTTGGAAGAATTATCAGAAGATGATAAATTAGCCGTATCAAGAGCTCGTAGAGTGCAACGTTTCTTATCTCAACCTTTTCACGTAGCGGAGCAATTTACAGGTATTCCTGGAGTATTGGTTGATATTAAAGAAACAATCAAAGGATTCAACATGATTATTGATGGTGAATTAGATCACTTACCAGAAGCTGCTTTCAACCTTAAAGGAACAATCGAAGAAGCAATCGAAGCAGGACAAAAAATGTTGGCGGAAGCATAATTAAGTTGGAAGTCAGAAGTTAGAAGTCAGAAGTAAAATTCTGCTCTTCCATCTTCCATCTTCCATCTTCTAACTATAAAAAAATGATTTTAGAAATAGTATCACCCGAAGCTACATTATTTAAAGGAGAAGTTACTTCGGTTTCTTTGCCAGGTGTAACAGGTTCATTCCAAATTTTGAATAACCACGCGCCAATAGTTTCTATTTTAAAACACGGTGTTATCAAAATTGAAGCAACAAGTTTTGCAATCCAAAAAGAAGTAGCAGAGAAGTTTACCAAAGTAAACGATCAGAATTACCTTTTGGAAATCAATTCAGGAACTATCGAAATGAAAGACAATAAAGTAATTGTATTAGCTGACTAATACGGTTCAACCCGGCGTAGCGAAAGGTAGGCAGTAAAATAAAAGAGAAAAGCTCAGTCTCGTTGACAAAACGAGATTGGGCTTTTTTTATTCGGAGCTATTTCCAGCTTTCCACTGTATCTTTTTATCTCGTATTAAGAACGAGATAAAAAGGATGCCGTTACAATCTGGGCTAAAAACGATTCTGCTTTCTTATATTTGTATCAATGAAACTCCCAAAATCACTCCAACAAAAACTCGGGCAACGCGAAGCCAACAACGCTTTACGCCAATTGCCAATTGCCAATAATTTAATTGATTTTGCCTCCAATGATTATATCGGTTTTGCCAAAAACGAAATCCTCTTTCACAAAACACATCAATTTCTTTTAGATAAAAACAGCAAAGTAAACGGTGCCACAGGTTCGCGTTTACTATCTGGGAATCACACTTTATATAATGAAGCCGAAGAGTATATTGCCAAATTCCATAAGGTCGAAGCAGCACTAATTTTCAATTCGGGTTATGATGCCAATGTGGGGTTTTTCAGTGCTGTGCCGCAACGCAATGAAGTGATTTTGTATGACGAGTTATGTCACGCTTCGATTCGAGACGGTATTCAAATGAGCCATGCAAAGAGCTATAAGTTTTCGCATAATGATTTTGAAGACTTAGAAAAACTCATTCAACGTTGTCAGACTGAGCTAGCCTGTCCTGAGCGTAGTCGAAGGGTCGAAGTCTACATCGCCACCGAAAGTGTCTTTTCTATGGATGGCGATTGCCCAAATTTAGAAGAACTAACAACTCTTTCTGAGAAGTATGGTTGTTATTTAGTCGTTGACGAAGCTCATGCACTCGGAGTCTTTGGTGAACAAGGAGAAGGACTGGTGCAAAGTTTAGGACTGCAGGACAAAGTATTTGCAAGAATCATAACCTTCGGAAAAGGATTGGGATGCCATGGCGCTGCTGTTTTAGGAAGTCACGAGCTGAAAAGTTATTTGGTCAACTTTGCCCGAAGTTTTATTTATACGACGGCACTTTCACCACATAGTGTAGCGACCATTTTGCAATCGTATAACTATTTAACCAAAGAGCAAAGCGCCATACAAAAACTGAAAGTCAACATCATTTTCTTCAATCAGGAAAAAATGCGTTTAGGTTTAAAACCAATGTTTGTTTATAGCAAACCTGCCTGCAGGCAGGCAGGGTCTGCTATTCAATGTGTTATCATTCCGGGGAATCAGAGAGTAAAAAAGATTGCTGACCAATTACAACAAAAAGGTTTTGATGTTAGACCAATTTTGTCACCAACGGTTCCAGAAGGGCAGGAACGTTTGCGTTTTTGTCTGCATAGCTATAATTCGGAAACCGAAATTACCAATGTGTTAGAATTGTTAGCTACTTTTGTATTCTAATTATGGAAGAAGAAAAATTTATATTACTCCGTCGTTTTCAATATTCTAGTGAAGCTATTATTTATCAGGGTAAATTAGAAAGCCAGGGCATTGAAGTATACCTGAGAGACAATAATATCGTCGATTCGAATCCGTTATACAGCAATGCGGTTGGCGGCGTAAAATTGTTTGTCAAAACAGAAGATTTTGATAAAGCCAATGAAATCCTCGGTGACGTAAGCCTCTATGCTGTTGATGACGACAACCGACCTTTAAAATGTCCTGAATGTGGTGCCGAACAAGTCGAAATGGAAACTTCGATTGATGGTGTGAAATCCTTTTTTCAGGTTGCCATTTTAGGAGCGTTCGCTCAATTCTTTTCAAAGTACAAATACAAATGTCAAAACTGTAAATTTGAATTCGATTAAATCTAAACAGATGAGAGCTGCTTTTTTTAGCCACGGATAAAATTATGAAACTATTTATCACAGGAATTGGAACTGACGTAGGTAAAACCATTGCTTCTGCCATCGTAGTTGAAGCTTTGGAAGCTGATTATTGGAAACCCATTCAAGCCGGAGATTTAGATAATTCGGATAGTCATAAAATTAAGGGATTAGGGATTAGCCAAAAGGCAAAAGTTTTTCCAAATGCTTATGCATTGAATACTGCTTGTAGTCCGCACCTAGCGGCTGAAATGGATGGAATTACAATCGATTTAAAAAAAATAAAAGAGCCAAAAACCACACCCGAGGCACAGCCGAACAGAGCGGAGCTAAATCACATTGTAATTGAAGGCGCAGGCGGAGTTCTAGTGCCACTTAATGATACAGATTGCGTCGTTGATTTAATCCAAAAAGACTATAAAGTGATAGTGGTTTCGCGTCATTATTTAGGAAGCATCAACCATA
>JAYTGH010000528.1:0-3753 GCA_043733645.1 Flavobacterium sp.
GCCATTACTATTGCGTAATAATTTTTATTCATAGTCATTGCGAGTTTGCGAAGCAATCTCATTTTTTAATTATAGATACAAATATATTTATAATAAACAGGAATTGAAGGAATATAATTGTGAATAACGTTTCAATTAAATATGAATTATAATCTATTGGATTAAATATATATTTAACATGCGTTGGTTGATATACTAATAAATTTTGATAATTGAAGTAAACCACTAATAAAAATAAAACCAACGTGCCATAAATGTGGATTAAGGAAAGAATAGAAAATAATTGAATTTTAGCCTTGCTAAATCCCCAATATAATAACCCCAAGACTAACAATAAAACTGAATAACATTGATAAAATTGTATATTCGAAATAACATAATAAGTATCTTTTATACTTAAGACTAAACTTTCTACACTACCAGAAAAAAAAGAGAAAATCAGTAACGCTAAAGCTACAAAAAACAGTAATATATAAGACTTTCTCTTTATCATAATTAGCCCGGCAAAATTTCCACCTCAGCATTAGCATTAAACAAATAGAGTCTTCCTGTTTTTACTTCCAGGCATTCATAGCGCTTTACGCGTAAGCCTTTTTTTTGAAAAATTCTACCATTTTTTATTCGGAATATACCGCCGCTTGGCACTTCGTGTATGTAATGAACATCCGGTTTTCGTTCGTCAAATTGCTTTAGCGCAAAAGCCAATCGGGCATCGGTATCACTACTGGCTGTTGGATTTCTGAAATGATTGGCAACTAAAGGCAAAACGGAATGCGGAAAAATTTCCGGCCTAATAAACGGAACCATCAAACGCTGAAATGTAATTTTCCATTCGTTGCCGTGTGGTTTTATAGAGCGACCGTATTTTTCATAGGCAACCAAATGGGATATTTCATGAACTAAGGTTATTAAAAATCGGTATTTATTTAAATTGGCATTTACGGTAATTTCATGTTTCCCGCCAACAGCTCGTCGATAATCGCCATGACGAGTTTGCCGCTCATTAACGATTTTAAGATGCACATTGTTCTGTTTAATTAGTTCAAAGCAAGCTACAACTGCATGTTCTGGCAAGTATTTGGAAAGCACTTCACTCATAACTTATAACTCATAATTCATAACTCACGGAGTGCTTGATGAAACCTGAATTATTTTTCCGTTATGGTATTTGTTTCCGGTTAAGGCGAAGTTGAAAATATAATCCGCCATTTCCTTGGCAGAAGTCAGTGCTTCATAACCCGGAAAAGCTTCGTGCAACATCTCGGTATTTACTGCTCCTAATGCCAATACATTGAAAGCGATTCCTTGTTCTCTATATTCTTCGGCTAACAATTCCGATAAGGTAATTACAGCTCCTTTGCTGGAGCTGTACGCTGAAAGTCCAGCGAATTTCATGCTGCCTTGAATTCCTCCCATCGAACTTATGGAAACGACATGACTTCCTTTTTGGAGATAAGGCAAACAAATTCGGGTAAGATTGGCAACACCAAAAACATTGACTTTATACACATTTTCAAAATCTTCTTGTGAGGTTTGAGCAAATGGTTTGTTTATCAAACTTCCTGCATTGTGAATGATGACATCTACTTTTTTCCACGTTTGTGAGATAAAATTAGCAACAGCAACTAGTTCATCTTCTTTAGATAAATCAACGGAAAGACAAGTGATATTTGGATTTTCTAGTAAGGCTTGAGGCGTTTTACGCGAAATGGCTAAAACCTGATGACCGGCATTGGCAAACTGTAAGGCCAGCTCGAATCCGATGCCGCGTGAAGTTCCTGTGATGATGATATTCTTCATTTGCAATTTTAAGTACGGTAAATATAACAAAACTTAGGAAATGAAACGATTGAAATTTAACGATAATACTTTCTATAAAACTTAATTCCCTGAAAAATTCCAAGTGCCAGAAAAACTAACGGAATAATGATTTGCATCAAATATTTAGACAGAAACTCAATATTGCCGGCAAAATAATGAAGCGAAAGAATTAGTACCAACATACCACAAAATGTTCCGGCTACGGTTCCTGATACATAGAAGTATTTTCTTGATTTTGAAACTTCAATATAATTTCCGTTTAGCAGATATAAATTCCAGCCAGTCCAAAATGGAATTTGGACAAAATTCAGACAACTCAATAGAATTCCCAAAACAAAAGGCACATAGTCAAATGAACTTGAAATATCTTTTTTTAAATTCGAGCCAAAATAAAAAACCGCTGCCAAAACAAACATAAACAACACCGAAAAGCCTTCAATATATTTGGTTAGTTTTTGATTGGCTGCTAATTTATGAGCAAAAATCAGAGTGAAATAAATCACTAAAAATTCGATACAAATTACACCCAATAAATACTCAATCGTTGGTTGAAACCCAGATTCTTCATAAACTTGAAAACCCACTACATTCAAATAGCCCAGCGGAATAGAACCGATGAAACTTACCAGAAAACCAACAAATATGTTCTTTAAATTTATCATTACTCAACCTTAAACTTGTCATTCCTCCTTCGTCGGAATGACAAGAAGTGTTTTAAAAATTCACAATTTTATTACTTTGTTCCAAATGTAATTTATATTGTTCCATTCCGACTTTGTGCGACAAATAAGGAAATCCTCGTTTGTGATTTTCAACACTAATACGATACATATAACTGATATGTCGAGCCAATTCTTTCCAGGCAAAAAACAACGAATGTTTTGGGTCATAAATATGTGTTGGTTCACTGGCAGAACCGTTTAATTCTATAATGGAGAAGTTTTTGCCTTGTTCTAGTTCTTCCCAAGTATTGTACATTAAGTCCATTCTGCCAAAATAAAACTCCGAAATCTGAAGGCACATTTCATCAATAACCTTAGTCAATTCCGGAGAAATCAAATGACTAAAATCTAAGAATTTTGCGCCGCGGGCGTGATTTCCATACGGCACCAAATTTCTCTTTTCGCCTTTGACTAAAATGGTTTTTAGCTGACTACCGTATTCTTTTTCGAGTGCTTTTAATTGGAATTCGTAGCGTGGATTAACTTTCAATAATTCCTCGATAGTTGAGCAGCCATCGCCTTCAATGATTAAAAATTCTTTGGCTACAATTCCGGTAATTTTTCCGTGTTTTTCGTGCGGAAAACGAACATAAAAAATTCCAACTTCATTTTCATACGGGATCAAATTCTGCAATAAATAATCGAAATTGGCTTTGTTGTGATAGGCTTTTAATTCTTCTAAATTGGTTACTTTTTTTACTGCCGAGCCACGAAGTCCAATATCCGGTTTTACGATAAAAGGAAAATTGATATTTGAAGTTTCAAGTAAGGTTTCAACTTTATCAAACGGTATTTTTTCTTTAACGAATTTGGTTTCGGGATAGAACTTCTGTGGAATTAAATCATAGATTTCAATTTTACTATCCATAACAAAACCGCCATTTTTCATCGTAGGATTACAGGCATTGAAAAAGAAAATCGTCCTCGCTTTCAGTGCATAATATGCCCATAAAAAATAAATAGGAATATAGACAATCTGAAATGGCCAATATTCCCAGTGGAACAACTTATGAAGAAATAGTCTCAAGTTAATTATGAATTACGAATTCCAAATTATGAATTAAACGGATATGAAAGTATTGGAAAAATCTCTTTCGGCAATCAAATCATTATAATGAATTTCAACTTTGTTTTTTTCTATCACCGTTTGGGTGATGCTTACTGTTTTTAAAGTGTCATTTCTATTGATAACCAAGCCGTGTTCGGTGTT
>JAYTGH010000529.1:0-10028 GCA_043733645.1 Flavobacterium sp.
AATTCTAAAACTATTTCATTACCAAAATCGGCTGTCCTGAGTGATGAAACAGAAACTGATTTTTGGATTATGAAAATGATAAACGCCAATACAGCCATAAAAGTTCCAATTAAAAAAGGAATTCAAACCGAAGATAAAATTGAAATCTTATCGCCAGTTTTAACTCGTGATGATAAAATTTTACTAACAGGAAATTATGGTGTTGCAGACACGATTAAAGTGAAAGTGATTAAAAATTAAAATTTCTAAATTTTTGTCAACGTTTTGAGCTTTAACAAAGATAATTCAGAAAATAAATTTGTGGAAATTTGTGTAATTCGTGGTTAAAAGAAAAAAATGAATAACTTTTTTGTAAAACATAAAAACGGTTTAAGTGCGGTTATCTTCCTAATTATTTTAGGAGGTTTTTTTGCGTATTCAAAAATGCAAACAAGTTTGTTTCCCGAAATTACCTTTCCTAAAATAAAAATCATTGCCGATGCGGGACAACAACCCATCGACAAAATGATGATTACCGTTACCAAACCACTTGAAAATGCCATTAAAAAAGTACAGGATTTAAAAACCGTTCGGAGCACTACCAGTAGAGGAAGCTGTGAAATTTCCGCTTTTATGGACTGGAAGTCGGATATAGATTTGAGCAAAACCAGAATAGAAGCCCAAATTAACCAAATCAAAAATGATTTACCGCCAGATACTCAAATCACGGTAGAGAAAATGAATCCTTCTATTCTTCCAGTTATAGGTTATGCCATCGAAGGTAAAGGAAAATCTGCTATTGAGTTAAAAAAGATAGCCAATTTCACCATCAAACCGTTCCTTTCTCAAATTGATGGCGTTTCCGAAATCAGGATTATTGGTGGTAAAGAAAAGGAATATTGGTTGGCGTTAGATTTTAATAAAATGACTGCACTCGGAATAACACCTAATGCTATTTCGCAGGTTTTAAGTCAAACTAATTTTATAAAATCGAATGGCTATTTATCTGATTATCGGTATTTGTATTTAACCATTACCGATGCGCAGGTTGATAAAAAGGATGAACTCGAAAATTTGGTTATCAGTAACAACGGAAAAGGAATTGTTACCCTAAAAGACATCGCAACTGTTGAAATTAAGGAAGCCAAAGAATATATAAAAGTCAATGCAAATGGTAAGGAAAGCATCCTGGTTGCTGTAATAAAGCAACCCAATTCCAATTTAATTTCGCTTACGAATGCTATGAATTCTAAATTGGAAGACTTAAAAAAAATACTTCCAAACGGAATCAAAATAACGCCTTATTATCAGCAGGCTACTTTTGTAAATGATGCTGTAAAAAGTGTTACAGATAGTTTGTTAATCGGATTATTATTAGCAATAATTGTTGCGGTGCTGTTTTTGAAGTCTGCCAAAGCCAGTGCTACCATTTTGATAACGATTCCGGTAACGTTAGGGTTAACGCTTATCGTTTTGTATCTCACAGGAGAAACATTCAATATTATGACTTTGGGTGCTATTGCTGCGGCGTTGGGGCTGATTATAGACGATGCGATTGTAGTTGTTGAACAAATTCACAGAACACACGAAGAACATCCTGACGAACCAACAGTTGCACTTTTGCAAAAAGCGATTCATTATTTATTCCCGGCAATGGTGGGTTCTTCCATTAGTACCATTGTGATATTTTTCCCTTTTGTTTTGATGAGTGGTGTAGCAGGTTCCTATTTCAAAGTGTTGACTGACACCATGATTATTACTTTGGTTTGTTCGTTTTTTGTTACTTGGTTGTTGCTTCCTGTAGTGTATTTATTGCTTTCCAAAAAAGAAAAAGTAAGTTCTGAAAAAGAAGAAACTGTAGAAATACAGGAAGTAAAAACGCAAAAGTGGGTGGCGTATTTTATAGAAAAACCTATTATCAGCGTAGTATTTTGTATCGTTTTAGTGCTTTCAATTTTTATCATCTTACCCAATTTAGAAACAGGATTTTTACCCGAAATGGATGAAGGAAGTATTATTTTGGATTATGAAAGTCCACCAGGAACTTCGCTTGAAGAAACGGATAGAATGCTTAAAGAGGTAGAAAAAATAATTATAAAAGTTTCCGAAGTCGAAGCGTATAGCAGAAGAACCGGAACGCAAATGGGCTTTTTCATCACCGAACCCAATCGGGGAGATTATTTAATTCAATTAAAAAAGGATAGGAGCAAAACCAGTAACGATGTAATTGATGAAATTAGGGCTAAAGTAGAAGCCACACAACCAGCTTTGCGTATTGATTTTGGTCAGGTTATTGGCGATATGTTGGGTGATTTAATGAGTTCGGTATCGCCAATCGAAGTGAAAGTCTATGGAAACAACCAAGCCGAATTGCAAAAAATAGCCAAAGAAGTTACCACCATTGTTGAAAAAGTAAAAGGAACTGCCGATGTTTTTGATGGAATTGTTTTGGCTGGTCCTGCTGTAAATATCGAGCCCAATTATTCAAAATTAGCACAATACGGAATTACGCCAAGCGATTTGCAATTTCAAATGCAAACGGCACTAGAAGGTAACGTTGTTGGCAGTTTATTAGAAAATGAAAAGCAAACACCGATTAGATTAATTTATGCTGATGGTCAGAAGCGAAGTTTGGAAGATATAAAGCAACTCAAAATATTTTTACCTAACGGACAATCTATTCCTATTTCGAGTTTGGTTACGATTTCTGTTCAAAAGGGTGTTGCCGAAATTGAGCGTGAAAATCTTCAAATGATGAGTGTCGTAACAGGACGATTAGACAATCGGGATTTGGGAAGCGTGATGAAAGAAATTCAGACTAAAGTTACTGCTGCTATTCATTTGCCAAGTGGTTATTATATTGAATATGCAGGAGCTTACAAAGACCAACAGCAATCTTTTAGAGAATTACTACTAATTTTAATAGCCTCATCCTTATTGATTTTTGGTGTTATTTTATTTTTGTTTAGAGATTTTAGAATTGCTTTAACCATACTTTTAATTTCTGTGTTAGGTATTTCAGGAAGCTATATATTGCTCTTTATGACCGGAACTCCTTTAAACGTTGGAAGTTATACGGGTATTATTATGATCGTTGGTATCATATCAGAAAATGCCATTTTTACTTTTCTGCAATTTAGAGAAACATTCAAATTGACTCGAAACGTAAATCAATCTATAATCTATTCTATTTCAACACGATTGCGTCCAAAATTAATGACTGCTTTGGGAGCCATCATTGCGCTTTTGCCATTGGCAATAGGAATAGGTACAGGTTCAGAATTACACCAACCTTTAGCGATTGCAGTCATTGGTGGATTTCTAATTGCAATGCCTTTGTTGTTAATCGTATTGCCAAGTTTATTGTGCTTGGTGTACAAAAACGAGAAACATTTTAAGCATTTGGAGTAGATTTAGAATTTCGGGGCGGATTGCTGACGCATAATGTTCCGCCTTCACGCAGTGGCGCAAGTTGAACGGTTAAGTGTAAATATGAGTAAATTTCAGGCTGTAGATTTTCCAACTAAGAAAGATAAAACCAGCTATTGCGTCAAACGGCTATATGCCGTTTCGTTCATAGTTGATTTGGAATATCCATCATCTGATGCAACACTCTAACAATTTCCACAATTCCATCTTCAGCTTTCTTGTAGATAATAAGATGTGATTTTACTCTAAATTGTCTGTAACCCAATCTAATTTTTCCAATATCTTTTCCACCTTCAAAATCTTCAATAATAAATTCTATCTCTTGATAAATTAGGCGGTAATAATGATTAGCTTGATTAAGCGACCAATTCTCTAAACTATATAACCAAATTTTGTCTATATCTTCTATAGCTTTCGCACTTATGCGATACCCATTTTTCATAAATGCTTTTTGTGAAGATTGGCTAAATGAGCTTCTGAATCAAAATTTGAAACCATTCCACTTTTTTCGCCGATTTCAATTTCCTCTCTAAATTTCTTTATTTTTTGTTCTTGTAATTCTAGTAATCTTAAAGCTGTGCGTACAACTTCACTTGCAGAACTATATCTTCCGGATGAAATTTCATCACTAATGAAACTTTCAAAATGGTCTCCCAATAAAATAGATGTGTTCTTGGCCATAACTTTTACATTTAAAAATCAAATATACCAATTTTTGGTATGCAAATGTCTTTTTTGTAGAATTTTGAGAAATGTCACACAACTCGCCCCTACCCGCTATAAAGTAGCATAAAGCCAATCCAAAGAGATGTTATATGAAAGTTTTAGTATCTGAAATATAACTATTATTAGGATATCGATTCTTTTTTTTTCTTACAAAAATCAATGCTAATTTATGATTGTATAAATGCTTCTTTGCCCTCGGGAGCACCAGTAAACACAAGGGCTCAGAAAGCACCTTATGAAACAATCAATTCGTCCGTACAAACTGATTGATTCATAAGGACGAATCGATTGATTCATGCGGACAAATTGAAAGGTTAGTCAGCAGCTTTTTTTTTGAGTGTTAAGTTATGTTTTATTTTGTAAGAATAAATAAAGGTTAGTATTACGCCTATGCGGTCTCGAATCGTAATTCCTAATTCCTAATTCGTAATTCATAAAAAAATACTACTTTTACAACCCAAACAACAGTATCATGAGTCAAAAAGTATTGCTCACTTCTAAAGAAGTCAATATCATACTCCATCGTTTGGCTTGTCAGTTAATCGAAAATCATCTCGATTTCTCCAACTCAGTTCTTATTGGTATTCAGCCCCGAGGAGTTTCTTTGGCAGAACGATTGAAGACCATTTTAGAAACCGAATACAACATCAAAAACATTCCACTTGGCTTTTTAGATATTACGTTTTTTCGTGATGATTTCCGTCGTGGCGAAAAACAATTAGAGGCAAATAAAACCCAAATCGACTTTCTGGTAGAAGATAAAAAAGTAGTTTTTATAGACGATGTGCTCTTCACAGGAAGAAGCATTCGCGCCGCGCTAACCGCCATACAATCCTTTGGAAGACCATCAGAAATAGAATTATTGGTATTGATAGACAGACGATTCAGCCGCCACCTGCCAATACAACCCGATTATCGCGGTCGTCAGGTAGATGTTATTAATGATGAAAAAGTAAAAGTCTGCTGGAAGGAGAAGGATGGAGAGGATGCCGTATATTTGATGTAGCCCTTCGACAGGCTCAAGATGACAGAAAACAGATAACCGAGAACAAATAACATAGAACAGAAAACTGACAACACACAACTTACAACAAAATGTCCGAACTATCAGTCAACCATTTATTAGGCATAAAATATCTGAACAAACAAGATATCGATTTGATATTTGAAACGGCTGACCATTTCAAAGAAGTCATCAATCGACCTATCAAAAAAGTGCCATCGCTGCGCGACATTACGATTGCCAACATCTTTTTCGAAAACAGTACACGAACAAAACTTTCCTTTGAGTTAGCTCAAAAGCGACTTTCTGCTGATGTGATTAGTTTTTCAGCAGCACAATCATCTGTAAAAAAAGGAGAAACGCTGATTGACACTGTAAACAATATCCTTTCGATGAAAGTGGATATGGTTGTTATGCGTCATGCCAATCCGGGTGCGGCTTATTTCTTGTCACAAAATGTAAAAGCGAGCATCATCAACGCCGGAGACGGAGCACACGAGCATCCAACACAAGCGTTACTTGACAGTTATTCTATCAAAGAAAGATTAGGCGAAGTAGGAGGAAAGAAAGTGGTAATTGTAGGCGATATTTTGCATTCGCGTGTAGCCTTATCGAATATCTATGCACTACAAATGCAAGGAGCCGAAGTAAAAGTATGCGGACCAAAAACCCTGATTCCGAAACACATTGAAAGCCTTGGTGTAACTGTTGAACCCAACCTGAGAAAAGCACTAGAGTGGTGCGATGTGGCGAATATGCTTCGCGTTCAAAATGAAAGAATGGATGTGAATTATTTTCCATCAACGCGAGAATATGCACAACAATATGGCGTTGACAAACAACTTTTAGATTCGTTATCCAAAGAAATTGTTATCATGCATCCCGGGCCAATAAATCGTGGTGTAGAAATTACTTCTGATGTTGCTGACTCCAAGCAATCTGTCATCTTAGACCAAGTAGAAAATGGTGTTGCCATACGCATGGCGGTTATCTATCTTTTGGCTTCTAAAATACAACCATAAAAAAAATCCTCTCGTTATTTGACGAGAGGATTTTTATTTTATTCTGATTTGATACTTCTAAGTTGTTTTAGCTTTTCTTTCCAAGTGGCTAATTCTTCTTTCTGTTTCTCAATATTGTCCATTACTTCTTTTACCATTGGATTATCAGCTTTTGCTCTTCCAAAAAACTGAATGTTATTTTCTAATTGGAAAAGATTGCTTTGTACCTCCTCAATCTTACGCATGATGAATACTTTTTCGTTATCTAATTTTCGGGTATTATCTGCACCCGAAAGATTATCTACTCTATTAGCATAACGCGCCATTTCATTGTCTTTTTTACTTGAGCTCAATTTTTCAAACAAAGCATCCAAGATTTTATTGAATTTCCCTTCGATATGTCTGCGTGCAAAAGGAACTTTACCAAAGCTTTTCCAGGTTTCTATATGTAATTTTATGGCATCCAAATCGGCTTTGTGTTCGCCAATAAGTTCAAAAGATTTTATGGTTTCTAAATAGGCTTTCTTCTTTTCAAATGCTTCAATTTCTTCGGCATTCAATTCTGTTTTCTGCTCTTTTAGCTTTTCGAAATACTCGTTACAAGCGCCTCTAAATTCAGCCCATAGTTTATCTGAAAACTTTCTTGGCACATGACCAATCGTTTTCCATTCTTCCTGAATTTGTTTAAACATAGGAGTTGTAGCAGCAAAATCAGTACTGTCTTTCAATTCTTTGGCTTTAGCAACCAACGCTTGTTTTTTAGAAAGATTATCATTCTGGTCTTTCTTAATGTCTTTATAGAAAGAGTTTTTCAATACGTTGAAACTTCTAACGGCATTCTTAAAGGCAGTCCAGGTTTGATCAGTAACTTCCGACGGTACTTTTCCGGCGCCAAAGAATTGGTTACGCAATGCTTCTACTTTTTCAATTTGTGCTAACCAAGCGCTATGAGAGTTTACTTTTTCTTGTGCTAAAACTTCAATTTGGGCAATGATTTCTTTTTTCTTTTCCAGATTTGCCGTTTCTACTTCGCGAAGTTGTTCATATAAACCTTCCCGTTTGTCGTGCATTTGTTTGGTTAATTCACTGAATCGGTTCCAAATTTCTTCACGATTATCTCTAGAAACAGGTCCAATATCTTCTTTCCAGATTCGGTGTAAATCTTGTAATTCACGGAAAGCTTTGCTAATGTCTTCTTCTTTTACTAATTCTTCAACACGCTCAATGATTTTAAGCTTTTGAACCAAGTTGTGTTTGAAATCTAAATCACGAATTTCTCTATCCAAATGAAGAATATCATAGAAATTCTCTAAATGAAAATGATAGTTATTCCAAACATGGTTGTATTTGTCTTTCGGAATGGGTCCGGCCACTTTCCATCGGTCTCTGATATCATTAAACTTCTTTAAGGTAACGGGAATACTATCTTGGCTGTGGATTAAATTTTTCAATTCCTCTACAATAGCCAATCTGTTTTCTAAATTCGCTTTTAGATTGTTTTGTAAACTTTGGAAGTGATTATTTTTTTTGTCTCTGTATTGAGAATATAATTGGTCAAACTTGACTTTTAAAGGGAAATGATAATGAAAATCTTCGGTTGTATCCGGATTTTCAGCATAGAATTCTTCTTTCTTTTCATCAATAAAATGATAGTATTTTGATAGAAATGATTTTTTTAGCTCTTCTACATGGTCTTTAACCGACATTAGTCTTTCAACTACAACTAATTCGCCTAACTCATCAATCAACTGTTCCATTGATAAGGTGTCGTAGTCAAGCATTGGAATATCATGACGATCTTTTAATGTTTCGTCTTCGCTTTCTTCTGCGTTTACTTCTTCAATGGCATTAATTACTGATTGCTTGTCATTGTCAACAACCATAGCGTCATTGGTAACTTTCTGGTCAGTCAATTCAACGGCAGCTTCTTCTACATTTGTTAGCCCTTTCGGTTTAGCAGTTTTTGCTTTTGGCTTAATTGTTTCTTCCACAAGAGCTTCATTTTCGGCAGCAACTTCAATTTCGTCTTCTGTTAAGTCTTCCGTTAAAACAGCAGCTTTCTCTTCTTCAACTTCTTCAATAGGAACTTGTACTTCTGTAATAGTTTCTTCTAGAGTTTCGATAGCAGGCTCTACTTCAGCAACAGCTTCTTCAACAGGAACTTCTACTTCTGCGGTGGCTTCTTCTATAGTATCAACAGAAACTTCTACTTCTGCGGTAGCTTCTATAGTTTCAGCAACAGCTTCTTGAGCTTCATGAGTTGCTTCTGTTTCTTCTTGATTTTCAACAAGAATCTCTTGATTTTCAATGATAGTCACTTCCTGTGATTCATCGGTTACGCTTCCATCTGCTTTAAGCAGGTTATCATTCTTTTCTTCTAACATTTTGTAAAATGTTTTAAGGGTTACACATTTTGAGGGCGAAAGATACTAAAGAAGCACCAAAATTCAAAGAAAATCAGCGTTTTCTCGTTTAAAGTGCCGTTAATTAATTATTAAAAGCAAAAAAGCGCTATTGAATTTCAACAGCGCTTTTCTATATATTGGAGTTGTAAATCTAGTTTATCAACACTTTTTTGGTAACAGAATTAGAAGCAGAAGATAATTTTAAGAAATAAAACCCTTTTGGCAAATTGCTAATAGTGTAATTGTTGTTTTCGAAAGTTGGGTTTTTGATTTGTTGCAAAACTTGACCATTTATGGTAATAACATCAATTTCTTCAAGAGAAACTGTAGTCGAAATATTTACAACATCAGAAGAAGGATTTGGGTAAACAGCAACTGCATCTAAAGATTCAAATGGTCTTATAGCCAAAGGAAGTCCCCATATTTGAGCAGCATATTCAGGATGATCAATAAAAGGATTTCTATTGTTTTGGCGTGCATAAACAGCATTGTTTCTTTCAATTTCTCTTGCGCTAACAGGGTCTTGAGTATTCCAGGTTAATAGGATATTTAAAAATGTCTGAGAAAATGTGTGATCACTTGTTCCATCAAACATCACTTTGGCTTCTGAAGCCGTTGTAGTATAAAAACCTACAAGTTGATCTTCATATCTTGTTGCAAAATATAACAAACATCTTGCAATGTCACCTTTGAATTCATCTACGGGTTCAAAAACTTTCCCAGAATAACCTGCAGAATAACCAGAATCAAGATTTGATCCCAATTTTGAACCATTTTGAGTATTACACGGATTATTAGTTGCTCCACTATTGCATGGACTAACTGTTCCAGTTACAACACCATATGGATGGTCATCTCTCCAACCATTAACTTTTCCATCAGTTGGAAGGACAAAATGTGCGTCAGAATACATAGGTTGTATTGTAGCACCAAAATAACTTTGAGGTACAGTATGTTCTCTATTATAACAACCACCTTCAGCACTATATGCACCACATTGATTTGTATTATAAATGAAAGAATATGGATCAGTACCGGTTGGGTTTTCAGAATAAAGATCTATAACTGTATCATCATTTTCATATTGATGGTCTCTATCAGATGTCCCATAAGTAGTCCATAATCCTGCATAACCTCTATCGTTGTGGTCTTTAATGATATTGTACAATTGAGTCTTCAAGATGTAACCAGTTCCGGTTGCTGTGTTGTAATATCCAGCAGGAATCGACATTATAGTATTAGTATTTACTACTTTTTCCTGAGCAATTCCAATTATTGTAAAACTTAATAATAATAAGGTTAAGATTTTTTTCATTTGTATTTTTAAATTTCTTTTTTTCGTTCTAATAATGCCATGTAAAACCCATCAAATCCAGTTTCCTGGGCGAGGATTTTCGTTTCCTTAACAAAGGTAAATGTTTTTCCAGTTTCGGTTGTTAGGAAACGTTTAATTTGTTCCTGATTTTCAGAGGGTAAGATAGAGCA
>JAYTGH010000530.1:0-10026 GCA_043733645.1 Flavobacterium sp.
TATCGTTCCCATTGAAAGAGAACTCAAAATGGATTATGATAGAGAAACACTTTTAAAATTTTTTACTGAAAAAGAGACAAAACCATTTGAAAAAATGAAAAATTCTTTTGATCATTCAATCGGGTTAGGTTTAAAGAGACAAGACGATGCTCAACGCAACGAAATTTTAGAACGTGCAATTCAAAATTCACTTGGAAAGTATCCAGAAGGTACAATTATCACACAAGAAATGATTGATGAATCCGTTGATGAAATGGTAAAAAGCATAATGCCGTATTTAATTAGAAGAATGAAAAAATAAAAGCCTACACATAACAGCCGTTTGGCAAGATTGCGAATTTTGTGGTAAACTCACGTTTGCGTTCCGCAAGAAATTTTATCTTTAGTGGAAAATAAACGGTTACGAAGTTCGCAACCTCGCCAAGCGGCGGAACGTTATGACTCAGTGCTTTCCAACGCTAGAACTTTAGCTTTTAACTTCACTCCTATTTCAAAGTTTTACTGAAACAGAAATGGAAATTTACAATAGAATTTGTTGCGTTAGGTTATTGAATTTGGAAAAGTTTGCTTTGAAAGTGTTGCGGAAAAAGTTTGCGCAAAAGAAGTTGAAAGTGTTTGCTTTGAAATCTTACTCAGAAAATATGCGGAAAATCAAAAGTGGAATCCGAAAAGAATGCTGAAAATGTTTGTGGTTATGTTGCGTGACAAAGAAACTCAAAGCACCGAAGTCATAACAGCCAATTGTCGCAATGGCTGGTATCGATTTTCCGTAGCCGGAAAATCTAAAGCCGGAAATTTTATATATCTTTACACTTAACCGTTAAGCTGTCGCCACTGACGACAATTGGCGGAACGTTATAGGCTAGTGTTTCCCAAGTTTCGGTGGAAAAGACGAAAGAGAAAACACGTTTTGAAGGAGAGTCCTTAATATAACGTCTGAAACTGTAATTACATCGTCTGAAGGTCTACCTGAATCGTCTGACAGAGTATCTGCATCGTCTGACAGAGCATCTGCATCGTCTGACAGAGCATCTGCATCATCTGAAGGTCTACCTGCATCGTCTGACAGAGCATCTGCATCGTCTGGGAGTTCATTTATACAGTCTGCAGGAGCACCTACATAGTCTGAAAGCATACTTGTATAGTCTGACAGTGCATCTACATAGTCTAGAAGAGTATCTTCATGGTCTGACAGTTAGCATTAGTCAAATGTAAAAATGAAAGGATAATCGAATGAAACGAAGCAAGGTTTGCGTGATAAAATAACTCAAAACACCAGCCTATAACAGCGGTTTTGCGCAATGGCTGGTTTTATTTTTCTTAGACGGAAATTACTAAACAGGAAATTTACATATATTTACAACTAATTATTAAAGTTGCCGCCACTTCGCAAAGCCGCGGAACGTTACCTGCAAGTGCTCAAAAAAAATCTGCTCAATGGAAAAAAATACGGATTTATTTGGAAGTGAAATCAAAACAAAAGCATATAAATCTGCTGCTGAGAAAGAATTGAACAGCTATGACAAAGCTTTGTTTCCAGAAAGATTAGAAAGATTAAAACTTATAAAAAAACACCAACAGAAAGGTTATTCTATGTTTGGTGATATGGAATTCGTATTTACTTTTACTGAAATTCAACAATGTTACATTAATGGGCATTTTATTGCAACAATTGTGTTGTCACAATCATTCTTGGAAAAGTTACTTGATATTCATTTATCAAAAAAAGGATTTGAGAAAGTGGCAAAATATGGACTTGAAAAGATGATTAAAGTTGCTGTAAAAGAAAATATCCTTCACCCAAAAATATTAGAGCTTCTTAATAGTTTGCGCTTAAAAAGAAATCCGTTTATTCATTCCAAGGATTGGGATTATCCGCATACTTTGTCAAAAAGAAGCTTTGAAAACAAATTAAGGCCAGAAGAACAATTGGAAAAAGACGCAACAGAAGCTATCAATTTGTTATATACAATTTTTAAATATCCATTAGACTAACGCACCAGCAGGTAACAGCCGTTTCTCGCAATTGCGAATTTTGTTGTAAGTTCACGTTTGCGTTTCGCAAGAATTTTTATCTTTAACAGAAAATAATTCGTTCCGAACTTCGCAACTGCCGAGAAGCGGCGGAACGTTATAGCTAATGCCTCAGAAACTAACCAGAAAACAGAATGGAAATTGAAATAAAGTGCACAATCACAAATGAATTTCAACATGACGGATTTACATTATTTGACATTAACCACTTAGAAGACTATCTAAATAGAAAGTTCTCTGAAAAAGATTATGGAGAAAGCGTTATCAAATATTTTTTGGGATTTGAATTGTACAAATTTGATGGCGGTTTTGCGCAATTTTTCAATGAGGATATAGAAATTTGGAGATTTAAAAATAAATGGTTGGTAACTAACGCTCATTTTGACTGGAACAAAATGATAAAATTAAGCAGAAGAGAAATTTTTGAAGTTATGAAAGTTGAGTTCTTGAATTGTGTTGACAGAATTGAAAATATGGCGCGAAAACCTAAGAAGTTTGACAACAAAGCGTTCAGAAAGGATTTAGAAATTGTCTTAAATGAATACGAAGTGAAATAAGGCACTAGCTATAACAGCCGTTTGGCGTAATAGCTGGTTTGTCTTTCTTGGAAAATACTCTGAACTTCAGTATTTCTTATCACATTTTTCTTTAACTTGCCGCTACTACGCCAAGCGGCGGAACGTTAAGTGCAAGCGTTCCCGAATCCATAATTCAAGAACCTATTGCAATAAAATCGAGAATTAAATTTCTGAATTTGAGTTTGAGTTGTTTTCGGCTTAAACCAAAACCAATACATTAAGAAAAGAACTTGAAGTAGTTTGCTTCGAAATAGAAACTTGAATAGTTTGCGGTAAATATTGCGATGTAAAGATTACTAATGAAAAGTTGACATTGTTTGCGGGTTAAGCCAAAACGAATCCGTTTCGAAAACAACCGAAGTAGTTTGCGCTGAAACAGAAATGGAAAAGTTTATGGAAAAGTGTTGAAACCAAAATAATATGAACGCCTGCACTTAACAGCCGTTTCTCGCAATTGCGAATTTTGTTGTAAGTTCACGTTCAGGTTTCGCAAGAATTTTTATCTTTAACAGAAAATAATTCGTTCCGAAGTTCGCAACTGACGAGAAGCGGCGGAACGTTAGCAGCAAGCAACAGAAAAAATCGTATAATATGAGAGACTTTATTACACAGTATAAAGATTACGCAGAATTTTTTTCATATTTCATAACAAGCTTATCACTTATTGGAATTTGGATTGCATATGCATTTTCAAAAAAGCAAATGCATTTTTCAACAATGGAAAAGTGTATTAGAGATTATAGAGATTGGATAAAAGTAACTGAAATTTCTGCGGATGAAAATGCCACAGAATATATTGATATGGTTAATGAAGAATTCTTTTATCTAGAAAATAATTATTTGCCATTAGAAGTTGGCATTGAATGGGTTGACGGAATGATAGACTTCTTACCATTTTATACTAAAAAAAATGAATTCATAAAAAGCAGAAACCTAGACGCAATGGAAGATGAAGTATGGACAAATAATTTGCTTTATAGTTATCCAAGAGTTTTCAAAGCTATTAAACTAAAAAACAAGGTGGAATTTGAGAAAGTTGCTTTAGGAATTGTTGACAAAGAAAATAGGGAAATCAGAAAAAAAGAAAGAAACAAATTAATATATCTGGTTATCTTAAATTTAAACGTTAGTCTTTGTACAAAGCTGAAATTGAAGTATAGAATAATTGCCAGCTGCTAACAGCCGTTTCTCGCAATTGCGAATTTTGTGGTAAGTTCAGGTTCACGTTTCGCAAGAATTTTTATCTTTAACAGAAAATAATTAGTTCCGAAGTTCGCAACTGACGAGAAGCGGCGGAACGTTATATGATACCCGTGAGCTACACGAACCGCCCAAAAAACCCTGCTCGAAAAGAGAAAAAATAGAACCGAAAAAAGAAAAGAGTTTTGCTAACGCAAAACCCTTTTTATTTTAAATATCAACAGGAAATTGAATAATTCAAATCGTAAAAAATTAACTACTTTTGCTCAACGACAATAAAAACCAAAATAAATTAAATGGCGAATAGTAATCTTTCAAAGGCGAAAAATGCGAAGAATGACGAATTCTATACTCAATACCAAGATATTGAAAAAGAGATAATGGCATATTTGGATTTTAATCCTGACACGTTTAATGGTAAAACTGTTTTATTGCCTTGTGATGACCCTGAATGGAGCAACTTTACAAAATTCTTTGCTCAAAACTTTGAAAGACTAAAACTTAAAAAACTCATTAGTACAAGTTTTGCACCCGACAGTAAACATTATAAGACAAAATACCAACCAACACTCTTTGAAACTACTGACCCTCAATTTGACGAAAAAAAAACCATTGTAAACGGAAAAATATTTACACTAACACGAGATAAAAGTGGAGACGGAAAAATTGATGTAACCGATTTGGAATGGACATATTTAAAAGGTGATGGCGATTTTAAAAGTGCAGAAATAAAAAAACTACGAGATGAAGCCGATATAATAATTACCAATCCACCTTTTTCGTTATTCAGAGATTTTTTAGCTTGGATAGTTGAAGTAGATAAACAATTTGTAATAGTTGGAAATAAAAATTGCATAACATATAAAGAAGTTTTTCCATTAATTAAAGCAAATAAACTTTGGTCAGGCAGAACAGAATGGTCAGGTGGTATGTGGTTTGAAACAAGAGACCCGAAAGATGTTGATAAGGTTATTAATGGTATTGATATGAAAAATGTTTCTTCGATTTTCTTAACTAATCTTGACCACGGAAGAAGACACCAACCTTTACCTTTAATGACAATGCAAGACAATATTAAGTTCAGCAAACACAAAGAAGTAAAAGGAAAAGAATATCAAAAGTATGATAATTATGATGCAATAGAAGTGCCGTTTACTGATGCAATTCCAAGCGATTATGACGGCGTTATGGGAGTTCCAATAAGTTTTCTTGACAAATATTCACCTGAACAATTTGAAATTGTAGGATTTACAGCAGGGAGAGATGAATTTGAATGCATACCTTCAAAAAGGTACATAAATGCAATCCAATATAACCCTAATGGGACTATTACAAGCGGAAGTAAAGCAAATACACGAGCAACACTTCGACTTAACGAAATCCCAAATGAAATATATTATAGTGCAGATAATGCCAAATATCCACTTGAGATTGTTTACGCAAGAATTTTAATCAGACATAAGAAATAATGAATACAACTTTAAGAACAGATATAACAATAAAAGACATTTGCGATGGGTTCATTTACAACGAATTGGAAGGCAAAGGTTTGTTTGGTCTTTCGGGAGCTTTAACTATTCAACCCGAATACCAACGCAACTATATTTATGCGGACGGCAAAAGAGATGTTGCAGTTATTTCGTCAATTTTAAAAGGTTATCCATTAGGTTTAATTTATTTCAATAGAGTAGACACTAAAAGTCTTGAAGTTTTAGACGGACAACAGCGTATTACAAGTTTTGGCAGATTTGTAACCAACAAATTTGCTATAAAAGACGAAAACGGAATGGAGCAATATTTTAGTGGTATTGCAGCCGACAAACAACAAAAAATTTTAGATGCAAAACTTTTAATTTATGAATGTGAAGGAACAGAAAGCGAAATAAAAGAATGGTTTAGAACCATTAATATTTCGGGAGTTCCATTAACAAATCAAGAATTATTAAATGCCGTTTACTCTGGACCATTTGTAACTCTTGGAAAAGAAGAATTTAGCAATAGTCAGAATGCTAATATTCAAAAATGGAGTGCTTATATTTCAGGAAGTGCAAACAGACAAGACTTTTTAGAAAGAGCATTGGAATGGGTAAGCAAGGAAAATGTAGGCGATTATATGAGCCGACATAGATTTGACAATAACATAACAGAATTAAAAAACTATTTCACAAGTGTTATTGATTGGGTTTCAACTGTATTTACAGACGTAGAAAGCGAAATGAAAGGTCTTGAATGGGGAAGACTTTACGAAACATATCGCAAACAACCTTACAACTCAAAAACAGTATCTGAACAAGTAAAAAATCTTTATGCTGACCCATATATAAAAAACAGAAAAGGAGTATTTGAATATATTTTGGGTGGCTCAACAGACACGAAATTATTAGAAGTTCGAGTTTTTGACGAAGCAACAAAAAAATCAAAATACGCATTTCAGACAACAGAAGCAGAAAAAAAAGGAGTTTCAAATTGTTCATTCTGTGCAATCGGTCACGATGCAAACAAAACCAAAATTTGGAAAATTGCTGAAATGGACGCAGACCACGTAACAGCTTGGAGCAAAGGCGGAGCAACTGACCCGAACAACTGCGAAATGTTGTGTAAATCTCATAATAGAGCTAAAGGAAATAAATAAGCTTTCTAAAAAGCAAAACAAAATAATGGCTAACCTAACGGTTAGCCTTTTTTTCTTACATAAAATGTGTAAGAAAAAACTTTTTTTGCTATTTTTGGTTTACTATTAATTATAAACCAATATATTATGGCATCTACATCAGAAACAGGACACGCAAAAAACGTTGCAAATTTCCAAGATTTAATTTCATTCGTAACAGGTTACGGAGGAACTTACAACCCAAACAAAAACGCATTAAAGTTGCCACAACTTAACGCCTTGTACACAGCATCACAAACAAGTTTAGCCGATGTTGTTACTAAAAACACCGCTTTCAACAACAAAGTTAATGAGCGTGTTGTTGCATTCAAAGATTTAAAATCATTATCAACAAGATTGATAAATGCATTACAAACAACCGATGCAACTTCCGAAAAAGTTGCCGATGCAAAAGCATTCAACAAAAAAATGCAAGGCATAAGAGCCAAAGCAGTTGAAACGCCAAGCGACCCAAGCGCACCAGCACCAAACACAATTTCAACAAGTCAGCAATCTTACGACCAACAAATTCAGCATTTTGCGGGTATTATTTCAGTTTTACAAACTGAACCAACTTATTTACCAAACGAAAACGATTTGAAAATCGTAACCCTCACAGCAAAACAAGCCGACCTAACCGCTAAAAATAGTGCAGTTGCCACAGCATACACCAACGTAAGCAATTCAAGAATTGGAAGAGATACAACAATTTACGGAACAGACACAGGATTGTTTGACATCGCAACAGAAGTTAAAAAGTACGTTAAATCAGTTTTTGGTTCAACAAGTCCACAATTTGCGCAAGTAAAAGGAATAGAATTTACCAAGAAAAGAAGATAACAAAACATTATACTTAAATATGGCAAGCAGAAACATAATACCACCTACCCTACTTATATTTATTGTTACCACAAACATATATATAAGTCCCGTAGTTATATAAATGCGTTCCGCATTTATATATTTGCTTGTCATATTTATATTTATTTAACCTCCGTTTATATTTATTGCTGTCGGACTTATATTTATAACTGTCCGATTTATATTTATATCAATCCGACTTGCATTTAAATAAAGTCGAAACAGAAAGATAGCAGGATGGAAAAACAGAAGCGGAACAAGAAAGAAAAACGGGCATCATATAACAGCCGTTTGGCAAGATTGCGAATTTTGTGGTTAATTCACGTTCACGTTTCGCAAGAAATATTATCTTAGTGGAAAATAAACGGTTACGAAGTTCGCAACCTCGCCAAGCGGCGGAACGTTATGTGATAGTTTTAGAAAACCGCTGAAAATATGAACCCGAAAATTAAGAACTACTTTAAAAAATTAATTGACAAGAAAAATAACGTTATTGAATTAACGGAAAATGACAATGATTTTTTGTTTCTATCAAATTCTAATTCTGGCGAACAACTTATTATCAATCCAAAAAAAATACAAAAAGCAATCAAATATATAAATGAAAAAAATATTTTAAGCATTGGAATAAACAACTCGTACTTTGACAAAATTGAAAATTTAGATTTTTTAAAAGAAATTCCAAATATTGAGCATATTTCAGTTTTACAAGATAATTTAGACCTAAAACCAATTCATAATTTAGTAAACTTAAAATCTTTGTCATTTGGAGAAACAAAAGAAAAATTAGATTTATTGAACTTAAAAAATCTAGAAATGTTAGGTTGTGATTATAGAAACATTGAGAATTTAAACGAAGGTAAAAATCTAAAATCTGTTTCATTACATTTCTACAATCAAGAAAACCTGATTGAAATTAATAATTTGAAAAATTTAGAAGCTATATTTCTTTACAGAACAAACATTAAAAGCTTCACTGGAATTGAAAACTTAAAAAAATTAAACTCAATAGAATTAAATAATTCACCAAAATTAGAAAGTCTAAATGGATTGCCTGAAAATTTAAAAATTCTATATATTTATAATGCCAAAAAGCTTGTTGATTATGAGGGTTTAAAAAAGCAAAAAAATATTAAAAGATTACAATTAGTTTCTGGCGGAGAAATAGAAAATCTTGAAATGTTTCAGAAAATGTCTAAGTTAGAATACCTACAACTTGGAATGGAAATCAAGAATGGTAATAAATTAGAGTTGATGTCCATAATAAACAAAAAAACCATCACATAACAGCCGTTTCTCGCAATTGCGAATTTTGTGGTAGTTCACGTTTACGTTTCGCAAGAATTTTTATCTTTAACGGAAAATAAAAAGTTCCGAACTTCGCAACTGACGAGAAGCGGCGGAACGTTATGAGCAACTTTTAGAAACACCGCTAAAAAATTCACGAATTTTATTCGAAATGAAACAGACAATTTACATATTAATAGCACTTGTAATTACATCTTGCTCAGAAAAAAAACTTGTTGGAATTGGCAACGCTAAACTCGGAATGACAATTGGTGAATTTAACCACCAATTCGATACAAATTACCCTGAAAAAAATGAATCCTTTACCGACACAAATTATCATGATTTAGTTGTTGATAAATATATTATTTTGAAAGATGTTTCAGTTCATTTTACCAATTTTAAATTGACAAGAATTGCTACAGATTACGACATCAAATTACTTGGATATTTAAAGAGATATGGAATTAAAGAAAATAATGATAGTGGAGTAATTTTTAATACAGATGATTCAATATTTTGTACTGCAGGTAAAAAGCACGGAAAATTTGTTGTAATTGGAATAATAGATCAAAAAAATAATAGAAATTAAAGCAGCTCATAACAGCCGTTTGTCGCAATGGCTGGTATCGATTTTCCGTAGCCGGAAAATCTAACGCCGGAAATTTACATATCTTTACACTTAAACGTTAAGCTTGCCGCCACTGACGACAAGCGGCGGAACGTTGTGTGTAATGCCCAAAAAAACCGTTGAAAGATAACTAATTGAAAGATAAAATAAAAAGAATAGGAAAAAATGCACTCGCGATTTGGGGTGGAATATCATTAATTGGAATCATTCTGATTTTAGGATATTTCGCCTATTCAATGACAATCGGAAATAAAACTGTTGAAAATGAAGCGACAAAATCTGACGTAAGATTTGTATTAAATTGGTGCGGACTTGGAGACCAGAGAATTGAAAAAGTAACAAATAGCTATGAATCTGGTCGCTCTTTTACTGGCGATTATCTAGATGCATATGCGATTGACATATCGGAAGTGACACAAGAGGAATTGAAAAATAAAAACGGTTTCTATCGTTTAGATAGTTTACCTCAAGTTTTGAATGATGCGGTAAAAATCGCAAGTGGGTGGCAACACGAAATCCCTTGGTTTCCGAGATTGGAAGATTTAAAAAAAGAAGATGTATATGTTTATCCTTGGAGTATATATTGCAATGGAATTACGCCAAGTGGAGCGGAATTAATCTTTGTAGTGCCGAAAGATAAAAAAGTATACTACATCGGAACAAAAATGTGAAGAAGGCACTACACACAACAGCCGTTTCTCGCAATTGCGAATTTTGTGGTAAGTTCACGTTCACGTTTCGCAAGAATTTTTATCTTTAACAGAAAATAATTCGTTCCGAAGTTC
>JAYTGH010000531.1:0-23914 GCA_043733645.1 Flavobacterium sp.
AATCAAGCTTTAATTTCAGATGCTATAGGTCATTTGAATTGCTTAAAAAACGATTTTGCGAGGTTACGATTGGATTATAATAGAGATAATAATATAGTCTATTCAACTGGAAAATTCATTGAATCCTGTGAATTAATCGGTCAACTTATAAAAGGCTACGATAATCATAATTTCAAATTATTATCAAACAATATCAATAGCGTTTTATTAAAAGATTCTGAGTTGCACGGTGTTTTAATCACAATTAGGAAGAATAAGCACTCCCATAACTTTGACCCTTCAAAAATGGCATCTATAATTTTTGAAATATGAAAGAGTATATCCGTGTGGGAACAGAATATTTCAAGGAAGTATTATGTCCTCTTATGAGTGGCGATAATATGAAATCATTGATAAAATGGAATAAAGCCACCATTATTGATGATTTTGGGAAAGACAGTTTGAAAGTCATAAAAAAATATGAAACTTTCTGTACGTTTCCGTCACACATTAATTATCAAAGAGAGATTAATAATTTTTACAATAAGTATGAACCTCTTTCTTATTGCGTGAGTGAAAAAGGAGATTGGGAAAATATAAAACTCTTTCTGCAACATCTTTTTGGTAAGCAGTATGAACTAGGATTAGATTATTTAACAATTCTTTGGAAGCACCCCAGTCAAATCTTACCCATATTGTGCTTGGTAAGTGTGGAGAGAAACACAGGTAAAAGCACCTTTCTAAAACTCTTAAAACTGATTTTTGAAGGTAATATGACAATCAATAAGAATGAAGACTTTAGAAGTCGTTTTAATTCCGATTGGGCAGGAAAATTAATTGTGGCTGTTGATGAAGTATTACTGGACAAAAAAGAAGACAGCGAAAGGATAAAGAACCTTTCAACATCTAATCATTACAAACTAGAGGGCAAAGGAGTTGACAAGGCTGAAATCGAGTTTTTCGGCAAGTTTATTCTTTGTTCAAATAATGAAGAAAACTTTATTAAGATTGACGATTTAGAAATTCGATACTGGGTAATTAAAATCAATCCTTTTGCAAAAGAAAATCCGGACTTATTAGAGCAAATGAGAAAAGAAATTGCTTCATTCGCATATCATTTAAGTCATAGAAAAATTGTAACCCAAAGAACAACCCGAATGTGGTTTACAAAGGAGCAGATTTATACCAAAGCATTAGATGTTTTAGTTCGTGGGAACAGAACTTCTATTGAAAAGGAAATAGAAGAGTTTTTAATTGACCAGTTCTGTACTCTTGAATTGGATGAATTGTATTATACTACTAAAGATTTGCATGAGCAATTAAACCTAGCCAATATCCGAGTAGGGAAAAATTATGTGTCTAAAATAATTACGGAGAATTTTAAACTTGAACCTAAAAATAGTAGTTACAATTTTTACAGTTTGGATTTATCTACAATGAATAGCGGGAAATGGAGTGTTTATACTGAAAATCGAAAAGGAAGATTCTATACTTTCAAGAAAGAGGAGTTTATTAAATAATTGTTGATTTGTTGACGGACAAGAAAAAAATTAACAAAAACAGCACTTTACAGGTCAACAGGGTATCAACAAGCTGTCAACAAAATATATTTCGGAGTATTCAGTTATTTTTTTGTTGACAGCGTGTTGACAATTTGTTGAAGTCACAAACCTAGTAAATAAAAGACTTTACAACATAATTTCAACAAATCAACAAAAACAACACCCTATTCCACTTAATTTTTGTGCGTGGTAACAGGGTTACAAAACATACATTGTATTAGTGTCAAAACCATTGCAATGGCATTACAATTATTTTCAAAAATCATTGCATTATCTCTCAACCCCTTATAAAATAACACATATTCATATCAAACACAATTGCAATGGTATTGCAATTAATATTAAAAAACTGTAAACTTTTTTCAGGACGATACAATTTATCTCTAGTTTACAAAAATTAATTAAAAAACCTTATTTTTACCATCGTGAAAAAAACAATTGCAATATCGTTCCTATTAATATTCCTGTGTGCCAACACAGAAATAGGGCAATTGTTGAAGCTTCCAACGTTAGTACATCACTATTTGGAGCATCACGACCACAAAGACGAGCACACTATTTCCTTTCTTGATTTTGTAAAAAGTCATTATAATGACAATCACAAGCATTCTGATACCGACAAACACGACCAGCATCAAAACTTACCTTTCAAAACAATCAATACAAACCTAAATACGGTTATTGCTTTTGAAAATCAACCGATTATTTCATTCAGAAAACCAATCAGTATTGCTTTAGATAATACTGTTCCTTACCACAGAGAGTTTTACACTTCCGATGTGTTTGCCTGTATTTGGCTCCCCCCTAAATTGAGTTAATGATTTTTTTCTAATAACTAATTAGTAATATTTAAACTATTTCTGATTAGATATTAAAATGCTATTTGCTATTTATTTTGTAGCAAATAGCACTTTTATCAATTTCATTAATTCTCAAGTCATGCTGAATAAAATCATAGAATTTTCTATAAAAAACAAACTCATTATTGGGTTATTTACCCTTGTCCTTATTGGGTATGGTAGTTATCAGTTTACCAAATTACCTATTGATGCCGTTCCCGACATTACAGACAATCAAGTACAAGTAATCACTTCTGCCCCATCTTTGGGAGCAACCGATATTGAACGATTGATAACCTTTCCAATCGAACAAGCCAATAGTAATATTCCAGGATTAAAGGAAATCCGCAGTTTCTCTCGGTTTGGTTTATCAGTGGTAACTATTGTTTTTGATGATGATACCGATGTTTATTGGGCAAGACAACAAGTAACCGAAAGATTAAGTGCCGTCAAAGACCAAATTCCAAACGGCATTGGCGATCCTTTTCTGGCACCGGTAACTACAGGTTTGGGAGAAATCTATCAATATGCAGTAAGGGCAAAAAGTGGTTATGAAAATAAATACAATGCAACCGAATTAAGAACTATTCAAGATTGGATTGTACGCCGTCAGTTATTGGGTGTTGAAGGTGTTGCCGAAGTCAGCAGTTTTGGAGGTAAACTAAAACAGTTTGAAATCGCCATCGACCCAAATAAATTACAATCCCATAATATTACGGTGGCGGATGTTTTCACAGCTTTAGAAAAAAACAATCAAAATACAGGTGGTGCATACATCGAAAAAGGTCCGACTGTTTTATACATCCGAAGTGAAGGATTAATTAGTACAATCGAAAATATTAAAGACATTTCTATTAAAAACACTAATAGTGGAAGCCCATTATTTATTCGTGATGTTGCCGATGTTCGTATTGGGAACGCCGTTCGCTACGGAGCAATGACGTTTAACAAAAGAAGGGTGCAGTCTGGCGAAGTTTCAGGAGCAGTAGTAATGATGCTCAAAGGTGCAAATAGTAATATTGTTATTGAAAACATTAAAGAAAGAATAGCACAAATTCAAAAGACATTGCCCGAAGGTGTTATCATTGAACCCTTTCTGGATAGAACCAAAATGGTCAATAGTGCCATCCATACAGTTAGTAAAAATCTATTGGAAGGTGCCTTAATCGTAATCTTCGTTTTAGTATTATTTCTTGGAAATTTTAGAGCAGGTTTGATTGTGGCTTCTGTTATTCCGTTAGCGATGTTGTTTGCTGTAATAATGATGAATTTATTTGGCGTGAGTGGAAATTTAATGAGTTTAGGCGCATTGGATTTTGGTTTAATTGTCGATGGTGCAGTTATTATTGTCGAAGCCGTTTTACATCAACTATCGCATCAAAAGAAGAAAAAACTAAGCACCGTTCAAATGGATAGCGAAGTAGCTAATAGTGCTTCAAAAATGATGAATAGTGCCGTTTTTGGTCAGATAATAATTTTAGTGGTTTATATTCCAATACTAACATTACAAGGAATTGAAGGTAAAATGTTTAAACCAATGGCTCAAACCGTTGGTTTTGCATTGATTGGTGCATTCATACTTTCATTGACTTATATTCCAATGGCAAGTGCTTTATTTTTAAACAAAAATGTATCTGATAAAAAGAATTTCTCTGACCGAATAATGGACAGAATAATCGAATTCTATACCAAATATCTAAAAAGAATAATCGAATATCCGAGAGCCGTTATTTCATCCGTTGTGGCAATGTTTATAATTGCTATAGTTGTTTTATCATTTATGGGAGGCGAATTTATCCCATCACTTGAAGAAGGAGATTTTGCAGTAGAAACTCGTGTGCTTACAGGAAGCAATCTGCAAACTTCTATGACCGCAGTTACACAAGGCGCAAAAATATTATTGGATAAATTTCCAGAGGTTGAAAAAGTAGTGGGTAAAACAGGAAGTTCCGAAGTGCCAACCGACCCAATGCCAATTGATGCCAGTGATATGATGGTAATTCTAAAAGACAAATCCGAATGGACATCCGCATCAACTTTCGATGAATTATCAGAGAAAATGGAAAAAGAACTTGAAGCCGTTCCGGGTGTTTCTTATGGTTTCCAATATCCAGTTCAAATGCGTTTCAATGAGTTAATGACTGGTGCAAGACAAGATGTAGTGTGTAAAATATTTGGCGAAAACCTCGATACATTAGCATTATACGCCAATAGATTAGGAAAGATTGTAAGCACAGTCAAAGGTACTTCCGACCTTTATGTAGAAACCGTTACAGGAATGCCACAAATTGTAATTGAGTACAATCGTCCTGCAATTGCACAATATAATTTGAACATCGAAGACATCAACCGAATAGTAAATACAGCCTTTGCAGGACAAAGCACAGGGTTAATCTATGAAGATGAAAAGCGGTTTGATTTAGTGGTTCGTTTGGCTGGAGAAAAAAGACAAGATTTAGCAGACGTTCAAAATCTATTAATCCCTACGCCAAGTGGCTCACAAATTCCACTATCACAATTGGCAAAAGTAGCCATTACAGAAGGTCCGAATCAAATACAAAGAGAAGATGCCAAACGCAGAATTGTAGTTGGTTTTAATGTTCGGGGTCGTGATGTGCAAAGTATCGTAAAAGAATTGCAGGATAAAGTAGGTACACAATTAAAACTTCCTGCTGGTTACTATCCTACCTATGGCGGTGCTTTTGAAAACTTGAATGCGGCAAAACAAAGGTTAATGATTGCAGTTCCAATTTCACTAATACTTATTTTTCTTTTACTGTTTTTTGCTTTCAAATCAGTAAAACAGGGATTATTAATTTATTCCGCTATTCCACTATCAATGATTGGAGGAATATTCTTTTTGGCACTAAGGGGAATGCCTTTTAGTATCAGCGCAGGAGTTGGTTTTATTGCTTTGTTTGGTGTAGCAGTTCTAAACGGTTTGGTATTAATAGCCGAATTCAACCGCATAAAACAATCAGGCGAAACCGATTTAAAAGCAATTGTACTTCAGGGAACAAGAATACGTTTGCGACCAGTTTTAATGACCGCTTTTGTCGCATCATTGGGTTTTTTACCAATGGCATTAAGCAGCGGTTCGGGTGCAGAAGTTCAAAAACCATTAGCAACGGTTGTAATTGGAGGTTTACTAATCGCTACATTCCTGACCCTATTTGTTTTACCAATTTTATACATCATGTTTGAAAAAGGAATTAAATTAAAACCAAGAAAGACAAAATCCATTACAACTATCATTGCATTAGGATTGTTTTTCTCTTTTCAAAATGCAAACGCACAAGAAAAGATTTCAATTGATAAAGCCATTGAAACTGCACTACAGAATAATGTTAAGGTTAAAAACCAAAAACTCAATTCAGAGTATTTGCAAAAAATGACTAAAACGGGTTATGACATTCCCAACACAGGAATAATTAGCGAGTATGGTCAGTTTAACAGTAATGTGAATGATCTAAAAGTAGGTGTTTCGCAAAACATCAAATTTCCAACAGTTTACAAAAGGCAAAAACAACTTTTAGTAGCACAAGCCAAAACAGGCGAATGGATTGAAGCTTTGCAAAAAAAGGAATTGACCAAAGAGGTAACAAGCGTATTTTATGAGTTAATTTATCTAAAAGAGAAAGAAAAATTATTACTGAAAAGCGATAGTATTTATTCTGAATTTTTAAGAAAATCAACGCTTCGTTTTGACAAAGGGGAAAGCAATGTTTTAGAAAAGGCAACTGCTGAAAACCAATCGGGGCAAATCAAAATACAATTGCAGGAAGTACAAAGCGATTATAAAATAGTGCAATCGCAATTCAAAATGGTATTAAATTCGGATAAAGACTTTGTTCCTCTTTCAGATAAAATCAAAATGGTTTTTGATGAAAAGTTAGCTGATAATGAAATGACAAATTACCCAAGTATTAAATTATTTGAGCAAGAAGTGAACACTAATAAAGCAGAAATAAAACTTGAAAAATCTAAAAAACTACCCGAATTAATTGGTGGTGTATATTGGCAGACTTTCAAAACAAATACAACTGTTCAAGATAGTTACAATGGTGTTTACGGACAGTTTGGCGTAGCACTTCCTCTATTCAATTCATCAATCGGCAACAGAAAAAAAGCATTAGAAACCAAAACCCAAATTGCCGTAAACAATTTGAGCTTTGAAAAATTGAAACTGCAAAACCAATATCAAAATTTGTTGCAGGAATACCAAAAGAACAAAACAACCATTGATTATTACGAAACCAAAGCTTTAAAAAGTGTTGACATAGTAACCAAAGCAGCCAACGATAAATTCATCAATGGCGACATCAATTATTTAGAATGGGTTATTCTTATCAATCAGAATACCGAAATCCAAAGTAATTATATTGAAGCCGTTAGAAAGTTAAACAATAGCATTATTGAACTCAATTCATTAACCAAATAATTATAGTGAAATGAATTCAAAAATCTATCAAATATTCGTAGAACCATTTAAAGCCTTGCAAAACAAAACTTTTGCAAAACTTTATTTTGCGCAAACCATCAGTCTTTTGGGCGATGCTTTTTCGTGGGTTGGTTTGGCGTTACTAGCGTATCAAATAGACAAAGAAAACTCGCCAATAATTCTTGCCACAGCATTGACATTGCGAGTTACAGCATTCATCATTTTTTCGCCATTTGCAGGAGTGTTAGCCGATAAACTAGAACGGAAAAAGATTTTATATGTTACTCATTTTGTGCGAATGGCAATTATTTGTTGTCTTCCGTTTATCACTTCCGAGTGGCAAATTTATGTATTGGTGTTTTTCCTAAATGTTTTCAATGCTTTTTTTACGCCAACCTATCGTGCAGTAATTCCACAAATCATTGAAGGCAAATATTTTCGCGAAGCTGTTGGATTATCGACTGCAACATTTCAATTGTTAGGCGTTTTAGGTCCAGCATTGGCAGGAATAGTAGCCGTTTGGTTAGGTGCAAGACAAATATTCTTTTTAGATGGAATTTCGTTTGTGTTGGCAGGGATTTTAATACTTTCTATTCCAAGTAATGAACTTCAAAAAGGAGTAACGGATGAAGCCCGACAATCTGAAAACACATGGGGCGATGTTATAAAAGGAATTCGTTTATTATTTGGAAACAAAATATTGCGTTTTGCCTTGAGCATTGAATTTGTTTCCGCAATTGCAGGAGCAATGATTTTGGTAAATACAATTAGCCACATAAAAAACAGTTTGTTGCTCGATGATAAATTTTATGGTTGGGCAATGGCAGTTTTCGGAATTGGGGCAGCAATAGCCGCTTTTCTTTTAGGAAGTTTAGACAAATCCAAAACAAGAAGCGGCTCATTAATCAGTGGAGCATTATTATTAGGCGTTTCAATTTGTATGGTCAACTTTGTTGGCTATCCTATATTATTAGTCTTATGGCTCTTTGCAGGATTAGGACAAAGCCTTGCCGAAATGCCATCGGAAACATTAATTGGAGAAACCATTGCGTCAGAAAATCAAGGAAAAGTCTATGGTTCGCACTTTGCTTTTTCTCATTTATGGTGGGCAATCTCTTATCCCATAGCAGGATTTTTAGGCACACTTTTTCCAAAAGCAGAATTTTTATATGGTGGCATATTAACAATAACATTAGGAATTACTGTCATCTTTATTTTCAAACCCTCTTTTAATTTTCAAAACAAATAACATGAAAAATATAATCATTACAATTACAGCCGTCTTTTTACTTACCTCTTGTGGAAACAAAAAAGCCGAAGAAGAAACGACGGAGAAAACAACGATAGAAAATACAACAACCCTTACCGATGCGCAAATAAAGAATGCAGGTATTCAAACAGGGAAAATAGAGCAAAAAGAAATTTCTGCTACATTAAAACTAAACGGGAAAATTGATGTTCCTCCTCAAAATCTAGTTTCTATAAGCGTTCCAATGGGAGGTTATTTAAAATATACCGATTTGCTAGAGGGAATGCACGTTAACAAAGGACAGGTTTTGTGCGTTGTTGAAGACCAACAATACATCCAACTGCAAGAGGATTACTTATTGGCTAAATCAAAAATTGTATACGCCAAAGCTGAATTTGAAAGACAAAAAGAACTCAACCAAAGTAAAGCCAGTAGTGATAAAGTATATCAACAGGCTCAATCCGAATACAATTCATTATCCGTAATGGTACAATCCTATGGCGAAAAACTAAAATTTGCAGGTATCAATCCAAATTCTGTAACAACAAAGTCTATATCAAAAAGCATCAATGTGTATTCGCCAATAAGCGGTTTTGTTTCTAAAGTAAACGTAAACATAGGTAAATATGTAAACCCAAGCGATATTTTATTTGAAATTGTAGATCCAACAGATATTCATTTGGCATTGACTGTTTTTGAAAAAGACGTTAATCGATTAGCTATTGGACAATCGCTTGTAGCCTACACAAATACAAATCCTGAGAAAAAATATCCTTGTAAAATTATCTTGATAGGCAAAGATTTTTCAGAAAACAGAAGTACCGAAATGCACTGCCATTTTACCAATTATGATAAAGAGTTGTTACCCGGAATGTATATGAATGCCGAAGTGGAACTAAAAAGCCAAGTGTCTGCCGTACTTCCATCAGAAGCAGTCCTAAGTTATGAAACCAAAAACTATGTATTTGTAGCGAAAGCAAACAAGCAATTTGAAATGAAAGAAGTTACCATTGGTAATTCAGAAAATGGATTTACAGAAATTCTTTCAGAGGATTTAAAAGGCGCTAATATCGTAACCAAAGGTGCTTATGCTATTTTAATGAAAATGAAAAATGTGGAGGAATAAATATTCATATATTTACAGCAGACTATTATACAATTACTTTTATAAAAACATTACTTAATAGATTAAATACCATAATTATAATTTTTAATTCATGTTAAGCAGCCTTTCTTTTGAGAGGCTGCTTATTTTTTAGGGTATTGTTTGAAATAGAAAACAAACGAATTGATATTTTTGTAGATGCTCTTTTTAATATCATTAAATGGGACAATGTAGCTTTACGCCTTGATGATGCGTTGAAGTTGACTAAACTATAATTTTAAAGTTAATTATATAATTCTCTAAAGGATGTTTGTTGTAAAAGGCAAACATCTTTTTTTTATTGAAATTCAATAAGTCTGTTAAAAACTACTTACAGCATTCCTACATAATTCATTAATATTAACTAATTTGCTAATCTAAATAAAGTGTTACTAAATGGCGTTATTCCAAGCTTCTGTACTCAAAAAATATTTGAGCCAACAAGATACAGACCAGATTCAAAAAGCATTTAAAAAATATAGCAAGTATTTTCACAATACTGCTATTCAGGAAAACATTCGCAACAGCAAAGAAGAACAATTTCAAGAGGGTTTTTTAAGAGAGTTATTTGTTGACGTCTTGGGTTATACCCTCAATCCCGCTCCAAAATTTAATCTAACCACCGAATTCAAAAATCTGAAAGGAGCTAAAAAAGCGGATGGTGCAATACTAAAAGACGGTAAAGCCATAGGAGTTATTGAACTTAAAGGAACTGATACCAAAGACCTCGAAAGTATTCGTCAACAAGCTTTTGATTATAAAGCTAATCATGTAGGTTGTAATTATGTAATTACTTCCAATTTCGAAAAATTAAGGTTCTACATCAATGATGCTGTGGAATATGAAGAGTTTAATTTATTTACACTTACTGTAAAGCAATTTGAAATGTTATACCTATGCTTGGCAAAGGAAAACATACTATCAAATAAACCACTCAATATAAAAGAAACCTCTATACTGGAGGAAAAAGAGATTACAAATAGATTTTATGGAGACTACTCATTATTTAAGCGTGAGTTGTTTCGTGATTTGGTAAAGCAAAATCAAAGCAATGTGTTGTTTCGTGATTTGAGCGACAAAAAATTCAAATTGACACTTTTCAAAAAGTCACAAAAACTTTTAGACCGTTTTCTTTTCATATTGTTTGCCGAAGATAGGGGTTTATTAGCTCCAAATACTATTACAACTATCAATAATGAATGGAAAGCATTGAAAGAGTTGGATGTGGAAATGCCATTATATGACCGTTATAAACAATACTTCAGTTTTCTCGATACTGGTCGCAAAGGCACAGACAAGAAAGAAGAAGTTTTTGCCTATAATGGTGGGTTGTTTCAACCTGATGCTATTTTAGATGCCATCATTATTGACGATGAACTACTTTATCGACATACAAAACACTTAACAACCTATCATTTCGAAAGTCAAGTTGATGTGAATATACTTGGTCACATCTTTGAACATTCTTTAAATGAAATTGAAAGCATCAACGCAGAAATTGAGGGAACTGATTTCGATAAACAAAAAACTAAACGAAAAAAAGATGGCGTTTTCTATACTCCAAAATATATTACTAAGTACATAGTCGACAATACCATTGGAAAACTATGTGCCGAGAAAAAACAAGAGATTGGAATTGTTGACGAAGAATATGCAAAAGGGCGTAAGAACCGCCACGAAGCAACCATTAAAAAACTAGACCAACAACTTAAAGATTATCGAGAATGGCTATTAGAACTAACCATTTGTGACCCTGCTTGTGGTTCAGGAGCATTTCTTAACCAAGCATTAGATTTCTTGATAAAAGAACACAATTATTTAGACGAACTCAACAAGCAGCTCTTAGGAGGCTTTTTTGTGTTTCCCGATATTGAAAACCAAATTTTGGAACACAATATTTATGGAGTTGACCTCAATGATGAAAGTGTAGAAATTGCAAAACTTTCTTTGTGGTTAAGGACAGCGCAACCAAAACGAAAACTAACTAGTTTAAACAATAATATAAAATGTGGCAACTCACTTATAGAAAGTAAAACTATAGCCGGAGACAAAGCTTTCAATTGGAAAGAACAATTCCCAGAGGTATTTGCCAAAGGTGGTTTTGATGTTATTATTGGAAATCCGCCTTATGTTTTTGCAAGAGACAATTTTCGTCAAGAAGAGAAAGATTATTTTGTTTCGAAATATGTATCAGCTAAATATCAAATTAACACTTATTTATTGTTCATAGAAAAATCAGTTCTTATTCTAAAAAATAGTGGGATATACGGTTTGATTATTCCAAACTCTTGGCTAATGATGTATTCGGGAGAAGGATTAAGAAAGTTTTTGTTAGAAACCAATAAGCTAAATCAGATTATCAATTTGGCTGGATTTTCTTTTGAAACGGCAAATGTTGAAACTGTAATTTTATTAGCCGAAAAAGAAATAATCAAAAAGGAAAATACTGTTGAAATATTATTAAACAACGGAAACGAATTCTATTTTTCGCATTCAAAAAAACAAACTGAATTTTCTAAAAATAAAGGGTATGAATTCAAAGTTTTCTTAGATGATGATAGCGATGAATTGAATGTGAAAATCAATAAAAATTCTGAAATATTAGACAATCTAGTTTTAATAAAAGCTGGTTTAAAAGCCTATGAGAAAGACAAAGGAGAACCAAAGCAAACTGCTTCTGATGTAGTAAATAGAATTTATGATTACAATTATAAATTTGATAATGATACTCATAAATATTTAGAGGGAAAAGATGTTGGAAGATATTTTACTAGTTGGGCTGGCTCTTATTTAAGATATGGGAAACACCTCGCTGCACCCCGAACTTTTAATTTGTTTGATGGTAAAAAGATTATTATCAGAGAAATTACAGGAAATTATCCAAAGTGCTTAATTGCTACCTACAATGAAGATATTTATTTATTCAATATGAGTAATATCGCTATTGTAGAAAAAACGAACTCTGATATTTCCTTAAAGTACATTCTCGCAGTTTTAAACAGCAAATTGTTATCCTATTACTTTGTAAAAAACACAGCAAAATCAGTTAGAAAACTATTTCCAAAAATCATTTTAAATGATTTACGAAAGTTTCCAATCAAAAAAATAAATCCAGTTGAACAAGAACCATTTATTGAAAATGCTGATAAAATATTAGCCTTAAATAAAGAATTGCAAGAAGTTAATAGAAAATTCAACAATTACTTTTCTGGACAATACAAACTAGAAAAACTAACAAAAAAGTTAGAAAACTGGAGTGAATTAGCGTTTACAGAATTCGTTGCAGAACTTAACAAAGCCATAAAGGCAACAGGAAAAACACCATTAACCAAAAAGGACGAGTTCGATTGGATAGAGTTGTTTGAAGAAAACAAAGCAAAAGCCCAAACTCTAAAAGCCCAAATAGAAACTACTGAAAACGAAATTGATAAAATGGTTTATGAGTTGTATGGGTTAAATAAGGAAGAAATTGAGATTATTAAAAATAGTTGATGATGATTAAAGTGTATTTAGACTGGAATGTTATGTCAGGAATGAAAAACAATCATTTTCCGGAACTAAATAACATAATTGTAAATAAAGAAAAGTTTCTGCTGTTATATTCAACTTCTCATATTGGCGATATATTTAGCAGTATTAAAAATCATAGTGAAGACGAACAAAAATTAGTTCGAGAAGATTTAGATTATATAACACAACTAACAGATGATTTATGCTTAGTAAATAACTCTGAAAAAATTGTTTTAAGTAAATATGAACCCGGAGAACTACTTGATGATAGGATAAGAGAAGCTCCCATTTTTGAAGATTTCAGCCTTGACAATCTATTTAAATCAGTGGAGGGTGATGAAGTTATGGATGGTTTAGTTAATTCTTTAAAGAGTATAATAGCATCAATACCACTAGAAAATGCCTTTAAAGAAGCATTCGAAAATCCTGAAAGTGCTGCAATGCTAGAACAGATGTTTCCAGGATTAAAAGAAGACCAAACAATGAATGGTTTTTTTAAAAGTTTTGGCAAAATGTATCATAATCTCAACGAAAAAGAAGATTACAAAGACTTGAGAAGTATTGTGCAAAAAGTTGGGGTTAATAGTGGACATTTTAATGATGACAAAAATCCTTTTGAAGTTATAGACAATGCTTATAAAAAAACAGGAATAGAAAGTTTTGAACCTGATAAATATTTTGAAAAAGGTAAAAATGCCCCAGAATGGTTTGATGATATAACAAATGAATATATCAAATTAGATATGCACGGTTTTAAAGCTGACAAAGTAAAAGTAACCTATAAGGAGAAAAATACATTTAAAAACACTACAGAGGATGCTTCACACACAGCATTTGCATCGGTGTGTGAATTTTATATTACTAATGATGATAAAAATTATCAGAAAACTAAAGCTGTTTATCAAAAATTAGGTGTTTATACTTTAGTATTAAAACCATATGAATTTATTGAATACTTCAATTCATTCTTAAATGTTAATAGTTTTGACGATCATTTTAGAAATGTAATCGAAGTAATGAAGAAAGGAGATAATTTTCAAGAGCAACGATATGAAAATGGCGATAGTTTTGGTTGGGTAAATTATACACCTCAGTACTTCTTTAATTTTTTTAATAAAATATTAATGCCGCTGCCTTCTGAGAATGAGGCACTATTCATTCTTGGAAAAGAAAACCCTTCAAAAAGCTACATGATTGCACAGGAAGAAATCGAGGGAGTCATAAAAATGTTTGCTGACAAATTAGGAGTGGATATAAATGGGAATTCTTATTATGTTGAAGGAGAAATTAAATCTAATGAAGATTGGTCTGGTAGAACTTGGGAAACTAACATAGGCTCTGTAGGTCTTAAAAAACTGAATGGATGGTTTCAAATGTATTATTTTCCAGAAAAATTAGAAGAGAAAATAAATGAAAAGTAAAATATGATTTTAAATAATAAAACTCTTGAAAAGCTGAGACTTTTAATCAATGAAGAAACTGAATACCGTTCAGGTCAACAATTAGTAAGCTTCTTTAATGATTTAGGTTCTAAAGACAGCTATGGGCAAGGATTTCCTTCACGTTGGGTTTATACTGACAGCAAATTAAATCAAATAAATGGAACTCCAGAGTTGGACAAATGTATTAAGTTACTTTTTGCACCTGTAAACTTCATTGGTAAATATGAGATACTAGATAATCACATTAATTCTTTTAATGAATATCTAGCTTTTGATGATTGGAAAGTAGTTAGAACTGGGAAAGAAATTTCATTTACTAAAGCTGATAAGATAAATTTTGAAACTAAAAAGGAAGTAAACGAAGAAGACTTCATAAATCAGGAATTTGACGAAATCTCAATTTTTGAATTAAATTTAGATGGAATAATAAGTGACATTTTAAACAAAAGAATTCAAGAAATAAAAGCTAATATCAAAGCAAATGCCCCTTTGTCTGCTGTAGTAATGATTGGTAGTACTTTAGAGGGAATTCTATTAGGCTTTGCTTCTAAAAACCCTAAAGATTTTAATCAAGCAAACTCAGCTCCAAAAGACAGAGAGGGTAAATCAAAGTTATATCAAGATTGGTCATTAAGTAATTTTATAGAGGTAGCTTATGAATTAAGGTTGATACAGGAAGATGTAAAAAAATTTAGCCATAGTCTAAGAGATTTTAGAAACTATATCCATCCGTTCGAACAAATGAGTACTGGATTTAATCCTGATATTTATACCGCAAAACTATGTTGGAATGTACTAAAAGTTGCTATGATACAGTTATCAAAAAAGTAAATTATATTATGGAGAACACTATCAAGATACTTTTAAAATTTGGTGGCGAAGAAAATATTCTTGATTAACTGTCGTGCCAGTGGTAGGACAAATCTAAATGTCTTATTTTAAAAGAATTGCGAGATATTGCAATGGTATTGCAATTGTATTGCAATGATTTTGATACTAAAATCAATCCTTGATTTATTCAGCAATTCTCAACACTGATTCCCTTTCTTGCTTTTGGCTTTGTATGTTCCAATAAATCGCCATTTTTTAAGCAAATATAGCTTATTATAAAACTTAAAAAAAGGCTCTCAAAAAATTGAAAAGCCTTTTCTAAATGATACTCATAGTTATTATCTAGCCATTGGCACGACAATAAATTATTTGTGTATTGCTATTTTTTTACCACTAAATCCATTCCGCATTTAGGGCATTTACCCGGTTTGTCACTAGTTACTTCGGGGTGCATTGGACAGGTGTAAGTCATTGCCATTGTGTGTTTTTTAGTTTTCATTTTTTTGCTTTTAGTCATCATAGAGCAGTTATCCATTTTTCCGTTCATATCCATACAATCTCCATTTTTCATGGTCATTTTTTTGCCGTCTTTCATTACGCATTCGCCATTGACCATGCAAGTTGTACCATTTTTCATTTTCATGTCTTTGTCCATTGGCATAGATTTACCGTCTTTCATAACCATCATTTTACCGTCTTTCATCATGCAACAATCTTTCATCATTGCTTTTTTAGATTTGGTTTGTGCGCTGGCATTGCTTGTTGTAAGTGATGCTGCAATAAATAGCATTACTGTAAACATCTTCGCCATCATTTTTGTGTTTTTCATAATATTAAATTTAAGTTTGTTCAGTTGCGCTGTTACCCGCTCTTCAGATAGCTGTTGCCCACTTTGTTTTTATAGCAATGATGCTAAATAGGGTTTACGTTTGTCAATCATTAGTTTTTATCTTAATATTCATATTTTAAGCCAAATCAATTTCTTTAGATAGGTAGACATCCTGAACTGTCTGCAGTAATTTTACGCCATCTGCAAACGGTCGCTGAAATGCCTTTCTGCCTAATATCAAACCCATACCACCCGCTCTTTTATTAATCACAGCAGTTTTAACAGATTCGGCGAGATCAGTATCCCCTTTTGATTCTCCTCCTGAGTTTATCAATCCTATTCTCCCCATATAACAGTTGGCTAATTGGTATCGACATAAATCTATGGGATGGTCTGACGACAATTCGCTATACATTCTTGGGTCACTTTTGGAAAAGTTGATTATGGTAAATCCGTTATTATTTTCAGGTAATTTCTGCTTAATAATATCCGCCTGAATTGTTACGCCCAAATGGTTCGCTTGTCCTGTAATATCGGTGGCTACTTCATAATTGACATTATCTTTTTTGAATGCATTGTTACGCGTGTAGCACCACAGGATACAAGCCATGCCCAATTGATGCGCTCTTTCAAAAGCTTCTGCCACTGCTACAATCTGCCTATTTGAATTTTCGGAACCAAAATATATAGTTGCACCTACTGCCACAGCACCTAAATTCCACGCATCCTCCACTTTACCAAACATAATCTGGTCGTATTTGGTGGGGTAAGTAAGTAGTTCATTATGGTTAATCTTTACAATAAAAGGAATTTTATGTGCATATTTCCGTGACATAATTGCCAAGTTACCGAAAGTTGATGCTACAGCATTGCATCCTCCTTCAAGTGCCAATTTAATTATATTTTCGGGATCAAAATAGTTTGGATTTGCCGCGAATGCACTCCCGGCAGTGTGCTCAATTACTTGGTCTACAGGAAGAATGGATAGGTAACCAGTATTGGCAAGCCTGCCATGATTGTGCAATGTACTTAAACTACGAAGCACTTGGGGATTCCTATTGCTTAGTGCAAATATTTTATCTATTGAATCAGGAGAAGGTATATGCAGTAAATCTTTTGATATTTTAGGTGAATTGAACGCCAATAGGTTTTCTGCTTCGCTGCCTAAAATCTGTTGTATTTCGCTATAGTTCATGATGCCCTTTTTTAGATGCTTAAAATTAGTCAAATAAAACCTGTTACTCAACTTAATCATGTTAAGTTTGGTATTTAGAGAAGTCGTTTTGCAAGTTTGATTTTTTATGTTTTAATAAGTACTATTGTTAAATTATCTTTTCCAATCCGAACTCGTTTGAAAAATATATTGTGAAGTGAATTCCTTATTGGATGAGATGGGTTGTTGGTATCCAAATCCGAGTATCAAATATTGATGTACTTTTATTTTCAATCCGCCCAAAAGATTGAACTGCGGTCGTTCTCCTTTTTCGGTTACTCCTGATAGTTCTGAAACGAAGAAAATATTTTTGGTCACTTTTACAACAACAGATGCGCTGCCTTCTGCTAAATCTTCCAACGGGCTGTAATGAAGCACTTGATTAAATGCTACCTTAGAATTAGAAAGTGTAGTGGCAAATCCAACTAATGTATAGACTTTATGTTCAGCCTCTTTGTCTAAAGGAAATTCAAATTCTATAATAGGAGAAAAGCCATTCATGCCATTTTTACTTTTGATAGTCAGAAACTGAAACATTACTTCTAGTGTTGGCGCTTCAAAAGACCCAGAGCCCCCCACCATCAAACCGACAGTTTTTGAAAGACCAGTCATAAATTGTGCATTGAATTCTGTTTTTGTCAGACCTTCGTTTTGAGTTGGTAACGCTGCTAATCTTAAATTATAGGAACCTACTGCCAAAGGCATCCCCATGTGGGTGAAGAAAGGCATAGGTAACATCATTTCATCATTCATTACCATTGCATCTTTTCGTTTTTCCTTTAGTGTATCTTTCATTGTCATTCCCGGCATGTTCTGAGCAGAGGTAATTGAAGATAGGATAAAGATGAACAATAGGGTCAGGATATTTTTCATTTGTAGTTCGTCAGGCGTGAAATAATTTTCACAGTATAAAGGTGGACTAACTCATCTGATAATCGTTATGCTATTCTAAATAATAGTTATACAATTCACGTTTATTAGGTTGGATATTTTACAAAAAATGCTTGTCTTTTACAACAAGCATTCTCAAATTAATCCTAAAAAAAAATCCTTAATAATATAAATTCACTCCAAAACCAATACCCATATCGCTGTCATAATGGGTTGTTACACCTAGATTTCTTGTGAAAATATATTTTAAACCAGTTGTATATTCTTTATCCGTGTTAATCATTATCATGGCTCTTAATCGTTTTGAAACCGGAATATCTTCCCTGCCTAATTGAAAACGAAATTTACCATCGCCATCAATTCGCAAATCAGCTATAAAAAGCATAGGCAAAGTATATGCTATCCCCGCCATTACGGTATGTCGGTTATTTTTATTACTGGTTTGACCGAACCAATTTTTTTCTTCACCACCGAAAATATTTTTTGGACCGCCCTCCATTTTGTAATGATAATCAAAACCAATATATGGATATAACCATTGCATTTTTCCGAAGTACCTTCCAATCATTGTTTCACTTTCGTATCCATGCATATCGTGATAACCTAAATGCCAAAGTGTGCTTATTTTCCATCTCGTATTGGCAATCATCGCTGTACCTTCATTTCCATTGGTTGCAATGTTATCTTCCCCCATAAAATGGAATTTTCTGTCATCGGCAAAAAGTTTGCGTTGTGCTAATTTAGTGTTTGGTATTTCAGGATTCGGCGGCGAGTTTTCGTAAGAGAAAATTCTGCCCATTCCTGACATCATGTGGTAGAGAATATGACAGTGAAAAAACCAATCACCGCTTTCGGTTGCAGCAAATTCTAGAACATCGGTTTCCATAGGCATAATATCAATGATGTTTTTCATAGGTGAATAATCACCTTGACCGTTTAGTACCCTAAAATCATGTCCGTGTAAATGCATTGGGTGACGCATCATCGAATTGTTGTGAATAATCATTCGGACGATTTCCCCTTTTTTGATTAGGATTTTATCACTTTCAGACACTACTTTATTATCCAAACTCCAAACATAGCGGTTCATGTTTCCCGTAAGTTCAAAATGCAGCTCTTTTACTGGTGCGTCTTTTTTAAGTGTCGTTGCCGTTGGCGATTTCAGCATTTGATAATTTAGCGTAGTAATATCCGAAAGCTCGTTGCTGTTATAATCGGCTTCCGTCATTTTCATGTCTCCCATTTTATGTAAACTATGATCCATTTCCTTATTTGCCTTTGGTTTATCGCTCATTTCCATGTTGTCCATAGGAGCACCTGATTTAGATTCCGTTTCACCAGTTATTTCGGGATACATCACCACATTCATATCCATTTGGTTATAAGACATCTGCATTCCCATATCGTCTAAGTTGCCGTTCATTTTCATCATGCCGTTCATCATGTCCATTCCCTGAAAATATTTGAGTTTGGGTAATGGAGTTATTAATTGCTTTACACCGCTTCCGATATAAATTGAAGTCGATTTGGTGCGGTCTTCCGGAGTGGCTAAAAGTTCATATCCTGTGTTAGCCGCAGGAATGGTTACAATGATATCATAGGTTTCGGAAACTGCTATGATTAACCTATCTACTTCCACAGGTTCTACATCATTCCCGTCACTTGCGACTACTGTGATTTTCCCACCTGCATACGTCAACCAGAAATAGGATGATGCCCCACCGTTTGCAATTCGCAATCGCACTTTTTCCCCTGCTTTGAACTGCGACAATTGGCTTTCGTTTTTACCGTTAATTAGGAACTTATCATAATACACATCACTCACGTCCATAGCGTTCATCCGCTTCCATTCGTTCTTAACTTTTGTTTTAAAATACCCTTGTTTTATGGCTTCGGCATAACTTTGGGTGGTGCCTTTCTGAATGGCAAACCAGTCGCTTGCATTGTGCAGCATTCGGTGAACGTTTTCGGGTTTTAAATCCGTCCATTCACTTAAGATTATTGGAACTGTTGGCAAATCGTCAATTCCTTCCCTGAAATTAGGGTCTTCATTTCTTTTGTTCATTATGAAAGAACCGTACATTCCGATTTGTTCCTGCAATCCGGTGTGACTATGATACCAGTGAGTGCCATGTTGGATTATCGGGAATTTGTATAAATGGGTGGTATGTGGTTTAATAGGCATTTGGGTAAGATTTGGAACGCCATCGTATTGATTTGGTAAAAACAAACCATGCCAGTGCATAGATGTTTCTTCGTTTAACTCATTGTGTACATAAATCTCAGCGGTATCACCTTCAGTAAAAGTTAATGTTGGCATTGGAATTTGTCCGTTTACTGCGATGGCTCTTTTTGGTTTTCCTGAAAAATTGACAATGGTATCACGCACATATAAATCGTAACGAACCGTTTTTGGCGGTGCACTTTTAGCTCTGACGACGGTATGTTTTGGCTCAGCTTTTTCAGGCTTTTTTGTTTCCTGAATACTGGTAGTCGGAACTTCTTTGTTTTGCGTTGGTGCTTTTGGCTGTGGAGTTATTGCTTTTTTCTTTGCTGCCTTTTGCTTTTCTTTTATAAGTGTCATTCCACACTTTGGACATTTCCCAGGTTTGGGAGAATGAATTTCCGGATGCATCACGCAGGTGTAGAAAGTTTGTTGTTTCTCTTTTTTACCCATATCCATGCCATTCATCTCTTGTGCCTGAAGGATTGGAAAAGTCAATACGAGAAATAATAGTATTAGTAGATTTTTCATTTTGCTTATTTTTTCATTTCATTTAGTTTGGCTTTCATCTGTGCTATTTCTTTCTCTTGTGCTAAAATAATACCTTGTGCCAGTTTCTTTATTTCGGGATCGGTAAGCGACGCTTTTTCTACCATCAATATGGCTGCTGCGTGATGTGGTATCATCGACCTTAAAAATTGGCGGTCACCAACACTTACCTGCTCTCTGATTCCCATATAGAAACCTAAACCCAAAACACATCCTATAATTAAAATTGCGATATTCAGTTTCTTCTTCATATACATTCCACCCATAATGATTAATTCGAGAATAACCATTGGCATTGTCATTAGTCCTGCCATGTAAAATTGGTTTACATTGGGAAATACATTTGAGAAATTATCTACCATTGCATACATCAGAATATACATAGCCATAAAAGAAAGGAGAATCATAAGGGCAAATTTCAGATACATTTTATTGCCCATGTCATGTGCTTGTTTATCGTGCTGCATTTTCATACTACTTATTTTTAAAAGTTACTAATTGATTGTTGTTTTTGCTATTTTTCAAAATGGCTGAAAAGCAGATTACTCATCTTTGTTAAGTGTATTAATCCAATTAATTATTTCTTGTTTTTGATTACTAGAAAGTATTGCTTTTTTGTGAATTAGGGTATAAGAACTCAAAGGCATTTCTCCAGATTTTACTTGTTTGCTTATTGCTTCTAATTTACTTTTTTGTTTCCTTTTAGAATAATTTCCAAACTCATTGAAATTTAATTTCTGTTTTCCCTCATTAATATGTCCGTCCATAAAGAAACGAATGGGTTGAACATATGAGTACCAAGGATAGTTTGTATTATCACTATGACAATCATAGCAGGATGCTCTTAAAGTGGTTTCGATATTCTGTGGTACTTTATACATTTCAGTAAAATTGGCTGAAAAATACTGCTCGTAACCAATATTACGAGCAGGTTGATAGCATTGCATCAGCAAAAAAATAATGAACACAATAATTGCTATTTTCTTGATGATTTTTTTCATTTAGTATGTTTTTTTGACAGAACCGCAAGTTAACATTTTGCTGCCTTGATAGGGATTTTTAATGTCTTTAACTTCGCTTATCCAAATCGCACCCTTACCATCATTTGCCATTGGGCAATAGTCTTGGTAAAGTTTTCTGTTTGAACCAAACATTGTAATTAAATCGTTTACATCTTTACTCAACAACACAAAATGTTCTCTTTGATGTTCTAATTTATCTCCATTTGCTCCAATATGTTCAGCGTGTTCTTTCGCATCATCGGCAATATCGAGATATTCCTTTTTTTGTTTTGAATTTAAAGCTTTTGTATCAAATCTGTTAAACGATGCCAATAATAATTTACCATTATCTGCTGCACCTTTAGAATCATCATTTGCTAATTTGTTTTTAAGATTTAAGTAGCAGATAAGAATGTCATTTACATAATCTGATGGAGCAAGAATACCTGAGACATTATCGGTTTTTGGTACTGTATCAGTTGACTTTGGCTCTTCTTGACTTTTAACTGTTTCTGATTTTACAACTTCTTGTTTGTTTTTTTGGTTACAAGAAACCATTACGAATGCCATTGCTATGGCAGAAAGCATTATATTTTTCATTTTTAGATATTTATTTAATTGTTTCTACAGTTTTACCACAAGTCAGCATTTGTGAACCATAGTAAGGGTTTTTTACTGCGTTTTCTTTGCTTAACCAATTGGCATCCTGCATAGGGCAGTATTGATAATAAACCGCTTCAGCAGGTTTTGAAATTTTTATTAATTCGTAGGTGTTTTTAGATAGTGATTTAAAAAACTCCCGTTGCTTTTTAATGTCTTGTGTTTCTGAAATACTTTTAGCATCAGCGGTCAAATTTTTCAATACTTTCATCCAAACCATGTGAACTTCCATTTTCAAAGTTTCCATTTTTACTGCCTCGATTGAAGCCAATAATTCTTTTGATTTAGCTGCTGTAGTTTTAGCATCAGTTTTTACTAAAGCATCTTTCAATAAGAAATAATTATCAAAGACCGTTTGTAACTGATTGCCTTCTTGATTTTCGGACATTGAAGTATGGTCGTTCATTACCATTTTAGGCTCTACTGATACTGCATCTGCTTTTACAGGAACTTTTGCTTCTCGGTCATATTGACAACAGCCGGGAAGATTTGAATAGGCTTTATCGGGAGCAAGAAATTTTTCGTTATCATACCCAACCAAGGCAATACGTTTTAGTATTTCATCTTGATTGGTTTTACTTTCATCATAAGTAAGGGTTGCCATTTTAGTATCTGCATCCCAATCTACTTTGGCTACGTTTTTTAGATTTCCTGCTTTTTCTATTTTGGTTTGGCACATACCACAGTTTCCGAATATTTTACCGGTTTCTGTTTTAGCATTTTTTATTTGTGCGTTCATAACCAACACCGATAACAATAAAGATATTGTCATCATTATTTTTTTTAATGAGTTCATTGTTATATAATTAATTTTAAATTGAATTAGTTAAACAATAACAAAAACGAAGCATATCCTGCTGAGAATTTGACATTGAAATTAACCGAGAAAATAGAGGATTTAAAGCAAATTATGCTTTTTATTTGACACACTTATGGCTGTCAAAAAGGGGTTTTAGCTTATTTTTGGTATTAGCCAAAGGGAATAGAAACCAGAAGAAATAAAGGTTTCTGTATTATAATAGTTTTGTTTTTCAGAAGAAAAATCAAAGCTATTGTTTTTTAAAATAAGTTCAGATGCAAATGTAAAACCATTGCTTGCTGATGGACATGCACATTTTGAATGACCACATTTTCCGCCACAACCGCCGTGTTTATTTGTTTTTGAATGACTGTCACTATCGCAACATTTATCTTTTTCTGCTTTTGATGAAATTTCTTTTTTTACTGGGTGTTTGTCAGAACAAGTGCCACAAGCATAGCTATTATTAGGCATAAAGAATATGCCTAATAACAGAAGTAATATGAAGTGGTATTTTTTCATTTTTAAAACTAAACACATCAAAAGTAGTTAAATTGAATTAGTATTTAACCAAAAATTTGTTAAAAAGTTATGCTTTTTTTGAGAATTATTCAAAAAATAATTTTTTTAGTTTTTGTTTTTAAAGTTATTTCCTTGTCTTGTCCTGAAATAGGTTTACACATAAAGTGTAAAAAAAAATGGAAAAAAGTCAACCTATTTTAGGATTAAGAGTTGCGAGTTCTTTCTCTAT
>JAYTGH010000532.1:0-3743 GCA_043733645.1 Flavobacterium sp.
TGATGGAGTTTATGGAAATTCACAAAACAAAAGACAAGTCACAAACAAAAACAATTCTCACAGTGATAAATATCAAGAATATTTTAGCGACTTAAATAAGGATTCTCAATCATTTACTGATGTTGACAACTATAGTACTGTAAATAATGATACTATCAGAAAGACAGAAAATTATAATTCAAATAATTCAAGTTGGGGAAATAATCCTCAAAGCGTAACCGTAAATGTTTATGATAACAATTGGGGTTATGGTTATTGGAATAACTATTGGTACGGAAATTATTGGGGCTATAATAGCTGGTATGGTCCAAGTTGGGGATGGAACAGTTGGTATGGTCCAAGCTTGAGCATAGGTTGGGGTTGGAATAATTGGTATGGTCCTGGTTATTATGGCGGATATTATGGTGGCGGTTACTGTAATAATTGGTACGGAAACCATTATAACAACTATTATTATAATGGAGGTAGAAGAGGTTCAGGTTCAGGTTATGCTTATTCTTCCAATGGAAATAGAAATGGCACCAGAAATTCAAATTTTACCAATGGAAGAAGTAATTCCTATACAACATCCGGAAATAGAAACACCTATTATAACAATACAAGAAGTTCTTCAGCTGAACCGGTTAGAAATACTAATTATAATCCAACAAGAACTAACACTTATTCTCAACCAACTAGAACTAATACTTATTCACCACCAACAAGAAGTAATAGTAGTGAATCAACTCCGGTACGCTCCTATACTCCAAGTTCAAGCAGTCCTCGCTCTTACGGAGGCGGAAGCTATGGCGGCGGAAGTTATGGTGGTGGAAGCAGTGGAGGCGGAAGATCATCATCTGGTGGTGGAAGAAGATAAAAAATCTAAAAACACAAATATCTATGTTATTGAACAAATTGCATAGATATTTTTTTGACTAAAAAATAAATTTACTATGAAAAAATATATTACTATTATCATTGCTGGATTAACTTTTTCAGCATTACAAGCACAAGAAACAACACCCGAAGATGCTCTTCGTTATGCTGTTGACAATATTACTGGTACTGCAAGATTCAGATCTATGGGCGGTGCTTTTGGAGCTGTTGGTGGTGATTTATCTGCTTTGAATCAGAACCCAGCAGGTTCGTTATTCTTCAACAACAATTACGCGACAGCTACAGCATGTGTTAACAATATTAAAAACAGCTCGTTATATTCTGGCACAAGAACAAAAGACAATGATAGTTCATTAGATTTGAATCAGGCAGGAGTAATTTTTATATTTAATGATAATAGCGGCAAAACCGATTGGAAAAAAATAGCCGTGGCTTTCAATTACGAAAATACAAACAACTTTAACAATAGTATTTTCTCTGCCGGAACTAATCAGTATAATTCTATTGGGAACTATTTTGTAAATAAAGCAAATGCTAATGGTGGAATTCCATTAGAACTATTGACAAACCAACCTGGCGAAACTTTTTATCAATTATACGATTATTTAGGCACACTACCTGATTCGAGCTATCCTAACGTAAATGGTTTTCAGGCACAACAGGCATATTTAGGATATTCAGCCTATTTATTTGACTCGAATTCTCCAAACAGTTACAACAGTAATGTGCCTGCAGCTAATTATTCGCAGCAAAGTTATTACACATCCACAGGATACAACGGCAAGATTATCGGAAACTTTGCTACACAATACAAAGATATTTTGTTTTTAGGAGTGAATATCAATGCCCATTTTACAGATTATTTGAGAACAACATCTTTACACGAGCAAAATGATGGTCAAGCGGCCGACGGAATTTCGTATATCCGCTTTGATAACGAACTTCATACTTATGGTTCTGGTTTTTCATTTAATCTTGGCGCTATCGTTAAAATCGTTCCACAATTTAGGGTTGGTTTAGCTTACGAATCACCAACCTGGTATCGATTGACAGATGAATTAACCCAGTATTTAGAATCTGATTACAGCAGTAATTCTGTTTCAAGTACTTATGTTGCTGATCCTAACATCACCAATGTTTATGCACCTTATAAAATACAAACACCTTCAAAATGGACTGGAAGCATGGCTTATCTTTTTGGCAAAAAAGGAATATTGAGCGTTGATGTTTCTACTAAAGATTATGGCACTACCCGATTCAAACCAAAAAATGAATATCCATATGCTGGTCCAAATGGTTTAAATCAATATTTAAATAATAATTTAGATAATGCTATTGAAGTTAGGGTTGGCGGTGAATATAAAATCAAACAAGTTTCCTTACGTGGCGGTTATCATTTTGACCAAAGCCCTTATAAAGTTGACCAAACTTTTGGTGATTTAACAGGCTATTCTGCTGGTGTTGGATATAATTTTGGAGATAGCAAATTAGATTTGGCTTATTCCTATGAACATAGAAACATGAATCAATCACTAATTTCTTCAGGAATGCCCGATCCTGCAAGAATCAGCAGATATAATAACAATGTAGTTATAAGTTATTCTGTAAATTTCTAACTTTCCTTTCTATATAATAATAATACCACTTCTCCAGAGGTGGTTTTTTATTTTAACAATTTAATTCAAAATAAAAAGCTTAATTTTGCACGCCTCCCGAACAATAGGGATTATGTCTATGAGAACTAAGTCATTAAAGAAAAATAAAATCAACGTTATCACGCTTGGATGTTCCAAAAACACATACGACAGTGAGGTTTTGATGGGTCAATTAAAAGCCAGCGGAAAAGATGTGGTGCACGAACAGGAAGGTAATATTGTAGTAATCAATACTTGTGGCTTTATTAATAATGCCAAAGAAGAATCGATTAATACTATTCTGGAGTACGTTGATAAAAAGGAAAATGGCATCGTAGACAAAGTTTTTGTTACCGGATGTTTGTCTGAAAGATATCGTCCCGACTTAGAAAAAGAAATTCCAAATGTGGACCAATATTTTGGCACAACCGAATTACCACTTTTATTGAAAGCGCTTGGTGCCGATTATAAACATGAATTATTGGGGGAACGTTTGACTACTACACCAAAAAACTATGCTTACCTGAAAATTGCAGAAGGTTGCGACCGACCATGTAGCTTTTGTGCCATTCCGATTATGCGTGGAAAACACGTTTCGCAATCTATTGAGAAATTAGTAAAAGAAGCTGAAGGTTTAGCCAAAAATGGTGTAAAAGAATTGATTCTTATTGCTCAGGATTTGACCTATTATGGTTTGGATTTATACAAAAAAAGAAACCTTGCCGAGTTGTTAGAAAACTTAGTAAAAGTTGAAGGCATCGAATGGATTCGTTTGCATTATGCTTTCCCAACAGGTTTCCCAATGGATGTTTTAGATTTGATGAAACGCGAGCCAAAAATCTGTAATTATATCGATATTCCGTTACAGCATATTTCAGATAATATCTTAAAATCGATGCGTCGCGGAACTACTAAAGAAAAAACAACCAAATTATTAAAAGACTTCCGTGCTGCCGTTCCGGGAATGACTATCAGAACTACTTTGATTGTTGGTTATCCGGGAGAAACTCAGGAGGATTTTGAAATCATGCGCGACTGGGTTCAGGACATGAAGTTTGAACGTTTGGGTTGTTTTACCTATTCTCACGAAGAAAATACACATGCTTATTTATTAGATGACGATGTTCCCGAAGAAGTAAAACAAGCTCGTGCTGCCGAAATAATGGATTTACAATCTCAAATTTCCTGGGATTTAAATCAGGAAAAAGTAGGACAGACTTTCAAATGTATCAT
>JAYTGH010000533.1:0-3741 GCA_043733645.1 Flavobacterium sp.
CGTGTTATTGGATTGGACATTTGTGGTGTTGATATCATGGCGGAAAATCTAACCCAACCTTTGAAAGAAAACGGCGGTTGCATTCTCGAAGTTAACGCAGCGCCGGGATTCAGAATGCACTTAGCACCATCTGAAGGTTTACCAAGAAACGTTGCTGCTCCGGTTATAGATATGCTTTATCCTCCGGGAAAACCAAGCCGTATTCCGATTATTGCGGTTACAGGAACCAACGGAAAAACAACCACTACCCGACTTTTGGCGCACATTGTAAAAAATAATGGTTATCAAGTTGGATTTACAACATCGGACGGAATTTATGTTCAAAACCACATGATGGAAAAGGGAGATACTACTGGACCGATTTCTGCTGAATATATTTTGAAAGATCCAACAGTAGAATTTGCCGTTTTGGAAACTGCCCGTGGCGGAATTCTTCGTTCCGGTCTTGGTTTTAGCCGATGCGATATTGCGATTATTACCAACATTCAGGAAGATCATTTGGGACTAAGTGACATTCACACTTTAGATGATTTGGCTCGTGTAAAAAGTACGGTAGTAAAAAGTGTTAAGAAAGATGGTTGGGCTATTTTAAATGCCGAAGACGAACAATGTCTGAAGATTGCCAACGAATTAAGTTGCAATATCGCTTATTTTAGTATGGATGAAAACAATCCAAAAGTAAAGCAGTTTTCTAAAGAAGGCAAAATTGTTGCGGTTTATGAAAATGGATTTATTACCATCAAAAAAGGAGAATGGAAAATGAGAGTCGAAAGAGCGACTCATGTTCCGTTAACTATGGGCGGAAAAGCTAAATTTATGATTGCCAATGTTTTGGCTGCAACTTTAGCTGCCTATTTACAAGGTTTCAAAACAGAAGATATTAGCCTTTCATTGCAGACTTTTATTCCGAGTGCTGCCCAAACTCCGGGTAGAATGAACATCTTTGAGTTCAAAAGATTCAAAGTTTTAATAGATTTTGCTCACAATGCATCCGGCTATAGAGGTGTTGAAGAATATTTAAGTTCCGTTGAGGCCACCAAAAAAATAGGAATTATTGCCGGAGTGGGTGACCGTCGTGACGAAGACATTAAAGAATGTGCTACTATTGCGGCGAGAATGTTTGATCATATAATTATTCGACAAGAGAAATATTTGCGTGGCAGAACCGAAGAAGAAATAATTGGTTTGATTTTGGAAGGAATAGCTGATAGCGGCAAAAATGTTACTCATGAAATTATTCCTAAAGAAGTGGAAGCCATACGACATGCTATCAATAACGCACAAGAAGGTACTTTTATTACCGCACTGAGTGATGTTGTTACAAACGCTATAAATATTGTCCAAGAATATTTGGATAAAGAAAGTGAAGAATAAATAAAAATACTAAAATCCCAAGCCTGTAAGTTTGGGTTTTTTTTTAAAATTAGCTTAAAAACATCTGTTAATCAGAAAAATATAAATGGAACACTTACATTTGCAATTCTAAAAATGAAAAATGAAAAAAATAACGTTTCTTATTTGCACCTTGCTGCTTACCTGTTTGTCCTTTAGTCAAAAAATCCAGATTAAAAAAGATAAAATTCTTTATGACAAAGTAGAAATAGCAATTATCAACGAACCGTATCGTGATCATTACGATTTCTCAACACTAAGTGGTGAAAAGAAATTTTCTGTTGATTTCAAAGGATTATCCGTAAATGACACACAGTTTTACCAATGGCTGGAAGTAACAAGTGCCGACGGAAAAATCAAAACTGAAATCCCGCATGATGTGCTGATATCAGCTTTTGACGTGAAACGTATCATTGCCCATAATTTAGCAGTAAAATATAATTTACTTGATGCTTCAGGTATAAACGATAAAGCCCTAGCAGCCTTCTTTGAAACACAACGAGAAAGCCTTAGTGATAAATATGGTAAAACCGTTGCATCAGCCAAAATTGAAGGCGATGAGCAAAAGAAAAAAGTGCAACAAATAAAATCACAATACAATCCGCAAATTCAAAACGACAAGAGTATTACATTTACCCAAGGCGGAAAATTGGTTATTGTTGGCCGTTTGGTTACCGAACCCTATATTGTTGGTGGCGGTGCACGAGATTATGCATATATTTATGATATTGATGGAAATAAAGCAGCCTCTTTAGGATTTGTCAGTTTAGGTGCGAATTTTAAAGTAACTGGATTTGACGGTAAAAGCTACGAGTTTGTGACAAAAAGCATGTACTCTGAAGGAAACACAACTTTCCTTAACGAATTCTTGTGGGATGTGGTATCTCGCGGCTACACGCTAGGACATCAAATTCGTGATGAAAATGCCAAACTACTTGAAGCCAAAATAGCTTTAGCAAAAGAAAGAAGCGCCAACATCTATAACAAAAGAGGGTATCTGATTGATGGAGAGGGCAAACGTTTTGATGGTATTATCAGCATTTATTTTCAAATGTTGGACATTAATGAAACCGGACAAGTATTACCGGAAGATGCTGCAGATAATTTTGGAAAAAGAGTCAGCATCACTTATAGAAACGAAAAAAATCAGGAGCGCACTAAAAGCTTCAAAGCGAGTAGCAATGCCTATTTCTGTATCACCGAAAATAACAAGGAAACTTTTTATTATGGTATGGCCGTAAAAGGAGAAGCCATGAAAAAGATGCAAAACATCGGTAACTTTGCTTTTGATAATGCCTTTTTCTTCCAAATGATTCACAAAGAAGATAAAATTTTGGTATTACACGATCCTGTTGAAACTGAAAAATATATTATCAAAATTGCAACCGAACCCAAAGGGCAAATGTTAGACCGCAGAAGCACTGAAAATTTAAGCGTTCAATTGTCCGATTATTTAAAAGCGTGTAAAAGCCTATCGGAGGATATTAAAAAGAATGAATTTGATTTAAAAAATGAAGGCAACCTGAGTAGAATTGCACAAGAATATCAAAACTGTAAATAATTACCGAAGGGACGAGAGTTAGATAAGTTGCTTATGAAAAAACTTAAATTAATTTTAGACCAACTGGAATCGTACATTCCAAATTTTGATAAAACAAATCCTGCTGTTTCAAACGCAACAATCGGTTGGCAAATTGACCATAGTTTATTGGTGATTAATAGTGTCATTGACCAACTCAAAGGGTCGAATCCTGAAAATTATAAATGGAAATTTAATAAATATAGAGTCCTTATCCAGATTACCAATACAATTCCGAGAGGAAAAGTCAGAGTGCCAAAATCAGTTAAACCTATTGAAGTTGCTACGATTGAAGAATTAAAAACCCAACTCGAACTTGCTAGAAAGAACGTCTCCGACATTGCAACACTTCCTGTCAAAAGCTATTTTACACATCCTTTTTTTGGTGATTTGGATTTAAAAGCTACGATTTGGTTTTTGAAATTGCATACGAAGCATCATTTGAAGATAATTGAGGATATGCTAAAGACTTCTTGATTAAGTCTTCTGAGGTTTCTTTCTAGCAGCTGGAAATAATACGTTATTCAATATCAATCGGAAGCCAGGAGAGTTAGGATGCAAATCTAAAACCGTTGCCTCATCTCCTACTCTGTGTTGGTAATCTTCGGGGTCATGACCGCCATAAAAGGTAAAAAATCCTTTGCCTTTTTGTCCGTGTATGTAACGAGCTTCACCATTTAATTCATTTCTTCCTAAAATCAGCACATTCGATTTGATTAATTCACTATCAAAAGAAGTTGTTTGTCCCATAAAACCTTTAATCAATTGAG
>JAYTGH010000534.1:0-3739 GCA_043733645.1 Flavobacterium sp.
AACGTATTGTTTTATAAAATGAATGTTATGGATGAAAAACTTTCTTATGTAATAAACGCAAAAGATAAAAAAGGATTTTCGGATTGCTTGAACATGATTGCCTTTATGCATGAGGAAATTATGGTAAAAACTAGCGAATATAGAAGTGAATATAAAGATACTTCTCTTAATGATGCCAATATTGAATATGCAAATTTTATAGCAGGCCAAAGAGAAAAACTTAGCGAATTATTTAACGCCTATGTAGATGACTATAACGCACTACAAACATTAAAAAACACAACACAACCTGAAACTAGCGAAACTGTTGCCGCATACAACAATACTGTTAAAAGCTACAATATCAAAAAGAATTTGTTTTACATTGTTTTTAATGATATTCAAACTGCCAAAGACAAAATGTATGAGACTTGGTTAGATACGAATAGTACTTTCTTAAAAAACAACGGTCAGTTTGATAGTCTTTATGATAAATATACTTATAATCAATAATTCAAGTAAGTACAGTTTAAGAATAAAAGGCGAACGGTTATACTTCGAGTAAGCTTTTCGCTTTTTTTATGTTTGTGATAAAATCATCAAAAAGATATGACGAATCGTGCGGACCGGGGCTTGCTTCCGGATGGTATTGCACCGAAAAACAGTTCTTAGATATCATTCTCATTCCTGCTACTGTATCATCATTGATATGGAAATGTGTGATTTCTAAATCGGGATGTTTTTCTAGCTCTTCTCTGTTGACGGCAAATCCTTGGTTTTGCGAAGTGATTTCTCCTTTTCCCGTTAGTACGTTCATTACCGGATGATTTATTCCTCTGTGACCGTTAAACATCTTATAAGTTGACACACCGTTGGCTAAACCAATAATCTGATGTCCTAAACAAATTCCGAAAACAGGTTTATCAGAAGCAATCATTTTTTGAGCCGTACCAATTACTTGTTCTAAAGGTTCCGGATCACCGGGACCGTTTGATAAAAAGTAACCATCAGGATTAAAAGATTTCAATTCTTCGAATGTTGCGTTGTATGGAAATACTTTTATGTAGCAATCACGTTTAGCCAAGTTTCTCAGGATGTTTCTTTTGATTCCTAAATCTAGTGCCGAGATTTTATAAGTAGCATTTTCGTTACCGAAGTAATACGGTTCGGTTGTGGAAACTTTGGAAGCCAATTCAAGCCCTTTCATATCAGGAACGTTGGCGAGTTGTTTTTTCAATTCTTCAACAGAAGTTCCGTCGGTGCAAATTACTGCATTTTGGGCGCCGTTGTCACGGATATAACTTACCAAAGCTCTTGTATCGACATCCGAAATACAGATTAGGTTTTGGTTGTAGAAATAGTCGTAGAGATTGCTTTCAGAATCGGGGCGCGAATGACTGAAGCTGAAGTTTTTACAAACCAAACCTGAAATCATGATTTTTTCAGATTCTACTTCGTTAGCGTTAACTCCATAATTCCCAATGTGTGGATTGGTGGCTACCATGATTTGCCCGAAGTACGATGGGTCAGTGAAGATTTCCTGGTAACCGGTCATTCCTGTGTTGAAGCAAACTTCACCAAAGGTTTTCCCTGAGATTCCGATTGATTTACCGTGAAAGATAGTTCCATCGGCTAGTAGTAAGATTGCGGCAGTTTTTGTTGTGTGTTGCATAGTGTAGTTGTGTTGGACAAATTTATTTATTTACGTTCAATTTTTAAAAAAGAATTATAAGAGTTTATAAACATTCGACTATTCTCTTCTAGCCCCGCTATCCGCGCTACACGCCTGCCTGCCGGCAGGCAGGCGTGTAGCGCGGATAGCGGGAATAGGGATTACTGATAAAGCCCGAACCATTCGCTCTTGATACTATAAAATTGTAACAGATTGCGTCGTTCCTCGCAATGACCGACCAAAAAAAAAGGATAAACAAAATTGCTTATCCTTTTTATATTTATGAGTTGGCAATCATTATGCCTCTTCTTCTTTTGATTCTTCATCAGCAGCTGGGGCTTCAGGAGCTTCGTCAGCTGGAGTTTCTGCTACTTCTGCTACAGCAGGAGCTTCTTCTACTACTTCTGTAGTTTCCACTTCAGCAACTGGAGTTTCAACAACTTCTTCTACTATTGGTGCAGCTTCCTCAACTATTGGAGCTACTTCTTCTACAACAGGTATAGGAGCGACAGGAGTTGCAACAGGTATAGCCGTTTTCTTAGGACGACGAGTTCTACCTTTTTTCTCTTCTTTTTTACCTCCATTGTATAGTTCATTGAAGTCAACTAATTCGATCATGGCCATATCAGCATTATCTCCAAGACGGTTACCCATTTTGATGATACGAGTATAACCTCCCGGACGATCACCAACTTTAGCAGCTACGTCTCTGAACAAGTCAGTTACTGCATATTTGCTACGTAAGTAAGCGAAACAGATACGACGGTTGTGCGTTGTATCTTCTTTTGATTTTGTTATAAGCGGTTCAACGAATTGCTTTAACGCTTTTGCTTTAGCAACAGTAGTGTTAATACGTTTGTGCTCGATAAGAGAACAAGCCATGTTAGCCAACATAGATTTTCTATGTCCAGTCTGTCTGCTTAAGTGATTTACTTTTTTTCCGTGTCTCATGACGTGTTTTTTTTAACCTTCATCTTGCTACAATCCGATGCCGGAGAGCAAAATATGAAGTAATTTATTCTTTATCTAATTTGTATTTACCTAAGTCCATTCCGAACGTTAAATTCTTGTTGGCAACCAATTCATCTAACTCAGTTAGTGATTTTTTACCGAAGTTACGGAACTTCATTAAGTCATTTTTATTGAAAGATACAAGATCTCCAAGTGTATCAACTTCTGCAGCTTTCAAACAATTCAAGGCTCTTACAGATAAATCCATATCTACCAATTTTGTTTTAAGCAATTGTCTCATGTGTAATGATTCTTCATCATAAGACTCAGTTTGAGCAATTTCATCAGCTTCAAGCGTGATTCTCTCATCAGAGAATAACATAAAGTGGTGAATTAAAACTTTAGCAGCTTCTGTTAAAGCATCTTTTGGATTGATTGAACCATCAGTTTTGATTTCAAAAACTAATTTTTCATAATCTGTTTTTTGCTCTACACGGAAATTTTCAATAGCATACTTAACATTTTTTACGGGAGTAAAAATGGAGTCAGTAAATATTGTTCCGATGGCGGAGTTTTGTTTTTTGTTCTCTTCTGCAGGAACATAACCACGACCTTTCTCGATAGTTAATTCCATATTAAGATTTACTTTGCTGTCTAAGTTACAGATAACCAATTCAGGATTCAACACCTGGAAACCAGAGATGAATTTTTGGAAATCGCCAGCTGTAATTTGATCTTTTCCTGAGATAGAGATTGAAACTGTTTCATTATCTACATCTTCAATCTGACGTTTGAAACGTACTTGTTTTAGATTTAGGATAATTTCAGTAACATCTTCTACAACTCCTGAAATAGTTGAAAACTCATGCTCTACACCATCAATTCTGATAGATGTAATGGCATAACCTTCTAACGCAGAAAGTAAAACTCTTCTAAGTGCATTACCAACTGTCAATCCGTATCCTGGTTCTAAAGGTCTGAATTCAAACTTACCTTCAAAATCGGTTGAATCGATCATGATAACTTTATCGGGCTTCTGAAAATTAAATATTGCCATAATTTAGACTAATGTCAATTATTATTTGTTGTACAATTCGACGATTAACTGCTCTTTAATATTTTCTGGAATTTGAAGTC
>JAYTGH010000535.1:0-9998 GCA_043733645.1 Flavobacterium sp.
TTGCTAAATCTTAAAAATGACAACAATAATAAAATTGCCTATTTATAAAATTGCATTAGTAAAATTATCACAATAATTTTTCATGCTAAACTTGTCAAGATAGGTTTTTCTTGCTTCCTTTTCCATTTGCTCAAAACAATCTGTTTTAGTTTCAATTTTCTCAAATAAAGATATCATTGAATCTACAGTTGGATCAAATTTAAAACAGTCTTTTCCATCGACTAAATAGTCCGTTAAACCCGTATTATTTGATATTAATAACGGAGTTTGATTCATTAGTGATTCCAACCCTACCGTTGGCAAATTGTCAAATTTAGAAGGTATAATTGTAAAATTACTTTTGTTTAAATAATCATCAATTTTGTCATACGAAATGCCTCCTAAATAATTTATTCCATCAATATTTTTAATCAATTCTTTAATTTCTGTTTCTTGATTTCCCCAGCCTGCAATATTTATAATTATATTAGAGTTTACGTTATCATTCTTATATTTTACATAAGCTTTTACTAAATCGACAACACCTTTTGTTGGATTCAACCTGCCTAAAAACGAAATTGTAATAGAACTTGATGAAACTTGTTTTTTGTCCTTAAATCTGTCTGTCATCGGATTTAATATTATTATTCCGTTTTTTACACCAAAAAATGATTCTAAATCTTCTTTACCTGATTTTGACGGACATATAATTACATCACAAAAAATATTGTAAAACATTTTTTTTCTGAACAATAACAGCTTTATTTTTAAAGGTGTTTTCCCTATATCTGTTAAAATTGCTTTTGTCAGTGTATGATAATATTCTATAGTTTTAACTTTCCCAAAAGACATTAGTTTAGAAGTGAGAATACATATATTACTTCCCACAAAATGTCCTAATATTATTTCCGGCTTATGCTGCCTATAAATTTTAGCAAACCAAATGTAATCAGCTACAGAAGTTGGTCTTTTTTCGGATGACCAGGAATACAGGTGAATTTCACCTTTTTCTGTTTTGACAATTTTTTTTTCGGAAAAAAATGGATATTGCGATATAAAAATAACTTTATGCCCTAAATCTGCTAAATGACTAGCCAAATGATAACTCATTGCCGAAAATGAAGTTTCACTATAATTATGAGCAATAAGGATTGTCTTCATAAATCTCTTTTAAATCATATTACTTTGCACCGACAAAATAAACTGTAGACCCTTTGTATTTATTTACTAATGCCTTTATAAACTCTGCATAAAAGCCTTTTCTTTTTAGGTTAATATATGGGAATTTCTTAACTGTTACTTTACAGTCCTTAAACTGATGAAGTTCAAAAATAGCAATAATATTTTCTTTTGTGAAGAAGTTCAGGTGAATTGGCGGTAAATCCTGAAAAACAGCGTCTTTTTCTCTATTCCGGTAATTATCGATTTTATCATAGTTTGGGACAGAAAGAATTATTTTACCACCACTATTTAGTTTTTTATATGCCAATTTAATGAATAAATCTAAGTCCTGAAGATGTTCTAATACTTCCCAAAGCATAATTACATCAAAAGTTTCTTCAATTTTATCCATCACACTAAAGTCTCCATTTATCGTATTGAGGTTTAAAGATTGTGATTTATCAAATGCCTCTTTGTCAATTTCAATTCCCAAATAGTTGATCTTATCATCATGCTTACGAATATAGGATCCTATAAGTCCAACACCACTTCCTATTTCAAGAACCGATTTACATTTTTTATTTAAAACATGCTTTTTCAATAGTTTTGAGCGATGAAAACCAATTTTGATTTTCTTATTTTCTAAAAGCATATTATACTGAACAACTGAATGTATCTTGTAATGTAAGTCTTTGTTATTGTAAAGATCATCATAAACTTTGATGAATTCGTCTTGGGAGAAAATCGTCAAACAAAAAATTAATTTACAATTATCACATTGCCCTAAATTGTATTTTTCGTTTATCAATCTAATACTGCTACCGCAAACCTTACAGGTATTATATACTGTCATAATTCAATTATTTTTTTTATATTTTAACCTTCAATTATAATGATGAAAGCAGTTATTTTGGTCTATTATACAACAAACTAAGCCAGCCGGTTGTTCTTCCTAAAGCTTCCGTAAATGCTTGCTTCTTTTTATTTGCTGTAAATGCATTACTATATCTGATAAGTGTTAAAAGTAAAGTTATAGCATGCCATTTTATTTTGGCGTTTAATAATGGTTTTGGGTTTTTTGTTCTCCAAACATACCAACCATTTCTAACAACCATTTTGCCATATTGATATTGATTTGGTCTTCCTGATTCGGCATGATAATGATATAATCTTGCGTTTGTATTCAGATACAGTTTTCCGATTTTTGCTAATCTGATAGAAAAATCGGCATCTTCATACAAACCATAACCTTGAAAATAGGTAGAAAACTGTAGCTCATCAAAAACTGTTTTTCTAAAGGAAGAAACGCCGCCCATTAATTGTTCAACTTCATATGTTTTACCATTTGGTGGCAAAAAACCAACACTTCTTCCATGTGAAAATAAACTGGAAAATCCCGGAGGACAATCGCTGTCTAAACCAAATCGTTTTCGCATTACAAAACGACTACCTTCTTTTCGTTTCCAACCATCAAAATAAAATTCATTGATATTTGGCTTGTAATTCTCTCCGACATATTCACAATTCGCATCATCATCAATAATATAACCGCCAACGCCCAAAGCATCAGGATGCATTTGATATGTATTTAACAAACTTTCGAAATAATCGTTTGTTAGAACAATATCATCATCAAGAAAACAAATAACATCTGTAGCATCTCCAACTCTGGCAATTCCATAATTTCTTTGTTTGGTTAAACCTCGATGCTCATCCGGAACCATAAAATATTGCAGGTTTTGAAATTTATCATTTTCTAAAATTACTTCCGTTTCAGTATTCGTCGAACCATCAATTATCAAAATTTCATTTGGATAAAGCGTTTGTTCCTTTACTGAATTTAACAATGTCAGCAATGGAATTGGGCGCATATAAGTACAAACTATTAGTGTGAAATTCATCATTGCTGTTTGTTTAATTCTTTAGCCCAATGCACACTTCTGTTCCACTTTTGCCTGAATGTTTTTATGTATTTGAAAGGGTTCAATAAAAAATTCTTATTCAAATTTTTTATGAAAACTGTCGATTTATAGTTCTGCGTTTGCTCTTTTGTATCATACAACAATTTATACAACATGATTGTTGGCGATGGTTTTGGTTGTATTTCGTCATCTTGCCATTGCAAAATTGGTTTTGTTCTAAAACCTCCCATCGGAGCCTTTAAATGTAAAATAGTTGCGGTAGAAATATATAAAACATCAAATCCTCTATTTCTCAATTGCATTCCGAAATCGGCATCTTCACCATAACCAAATTCAAATCCCATATTAAATTTCAATCCTTTGAAACTGGAAGATTTAACAAATGCATGGCTAGTACCAAAAATAGGAAATTGTTTTGGAACATCCGGAATTATAGTTTGTGATTGCAAATGAATTGCTATCAAAAGCGCTTCATTACCAGTATTTTGAAATGTTTTTAAAGTGTTTTCAAGCAGATCATTTCCAAAAACAATATCGTCATCAGCAAAAAAAGTAAACTCGCTTTCAATAAGCTTTAAGGCAATATTTCTAGCATTACAGGCTCCAGCTTGGTTTATAAACTGGTGCTTTATAGTAAAAGACCATTTTTTGCTTTGGATATAATCTAAATCAGACTGACTGTTTTCTAACGGATTTTGTTCAATTATAATTACATTTTTTGGCAAATGCGTTTGCGACTCTAAATTATTCAGAACATCCAACAAAAAATCTCGTCGTCCAATTGTTGGAATCAAAACATCAATCGTTCCTTGCTCGACAATCCTTTTGCATGATTCTATCGGAATTTGATTCAGTAATTCTGAATTAAACTTTCTCCTTTTATAAAAGAATGAAATTAGAAACGGTAGTAATGGAAATTTGCGCTCAAAAAGGAACATATTGAAAAGTAAAAGGAAAGCCCATTGTACTTTATAGTGCTGTTTCGTGAATTTAAAAAGTTCCTGAAGATTCGGTTTAGCATTTGCCTCTAAAGATTTCTTTTGCAAAAGTAATCTTGGTTCTGAATAGCAAAATAAACCTTTCGCCATTGCGCGTTTGGCAAAGGAATTCAGAAAATAATCAAAATTATCCTTTGCGTTTAAGTCTTTTTTACAAGCATTTATAACCGAAGCATGAACTGCTCCAACACTACTGCTCATTTGCCAAGTTGGGTATTTCACTTCTTTGTTTATCCTGATATAAATGGAATCTTCTACATAACCCAATCGGGTGTCGAAATAATTATTGTAAGTTGAACTATATGAAAACAGTAGTTTTTTATGATGAAACAAATTTTCAATTTCAGCAATATTCAAATTATCTTTTTCACTTACTTGACACCAAACTAGTATTTCATCTTTAAATTTATCAGCTAAAGAAAGTAAGGCCTGAACAATTTTTAGATTTATTTCATTTGAAAAATTGACAGTTCCTGGTGAAACTATATTGGTAATATTTGATTTATTGTGGTAAATGATAATCATAATGGTGCTTTATATTCCAAATTCGGTCCGGCGAAAGTGATAATTTCATCGTCTTTGAATTTTATTGTTTTAAACGGATAATTCATCTTCCTAAAAAACGCTTCAACTTTTATAAAAGTTCGTTCTCCATTTACTATATGATAAGATGCTATGGTAAAATTAGGCTTGTATTTTTTTATCGTTTCAACTGCACCATCTAGGGCTTCAATTTCGGCACCTTCGATGTCCATTTTGATGAAATCTAGCTTTTGTATTTTGTTTTTTTCTACCCAACTATCAATAGTTACCGCTTGCTTTTTTACACAATGTTCTTTATCTGGCATCCAAACCGCTGAAGAACCTTCGGTTCCGGCTTCGTAAAAATCGGTTAATTCGTTTTTGTCCCATAGCAACAAGTCCTCAATGGTTATATTGTCAATCAAATCTTTGTTCAAATCGATATTTTTTTCCATTCTATCTATATTAAATTTATCAGGCTCAAATGCAAATATTCTGCCTTTTTCGCCTACTAATTTTGAAAAAAAAATAGATAAATAGCCGCAATTAGCTCCAGCATCAACAATGATATCACCAGGTTTAACTTTATAAAAATGCTGATAATAACTAAAATCATTAATCATCAGATATAATGATTCATTGGTGATTAAAGAGATATTGCTGATACTTGTTTTATAAGCAACTTTGCCTTTATTATCGATTATTTGATAAACAACACCTTTTGGTTTAAAAACATTGTAATATCTCACTTTCAATAGTTCTTTACTTGCTCCCTTAGGAAACAATTGACTGACAATTTTTTTTAATTGCTTTTTCATTTGAATATTTTTTGATAAAAATCGGCACTTTGTTTCGCAACTACTTCAATACTGAATTTTTGTTTAACTGTTTTTCTGGCTTCAACACTAAATTTACTTCTCAATTCTTTATTTTCTAGTAATTTGTTGATATTTTCAGCATACAATTCATGTTCTTTTGGATGCACTAAAAATCCATTACTACCGTCATCAATTACTTCGGTTGCCCAACCAATATTTGAAGCGACAATTGCTTTTTGCATCGCCATAGCTTCTATCCATGAAACAGGCAAAGCCTCGGCAAACGCAGGAAAAATACAAATCGTTGCCAAACTAATATGCTGCTTGATTTTATCATAAGGAATACTGCCAATATATTCGACATTTTGCAAAGCTCTCTGATCAAATAGCGATTGCATCATTGACCATGTAGACGTATTTCCTGAAATAATATCCGAGGCATCACGACCAATTAATATTAATTTGGCTTTATTGTTTTTCTTGTAAACTTCGTTAAAGATCAGAGGCAATTCTAAAAGTCCCTTTTTTCTAATTAAAGTACCAAAATAAAGAATGGTATTTTCCTCTTCGGGTTTATCTTCAAAAGCAAACTTATCAATATCAATGCTGTTTGGAATAATGGTAAAATTGCGTTGTAATGAAAATAATTCTTTGGTTACATCTGCAGTATATTGGCTAACTGAAAGCAAAGCGTCGGCATTTTGTAACGCTCGTTTTTCGTGAAATTTGTTCCAAAATTTTACTTTTCTATTGTCTAGATGGCAAAAATAAGTATCCGTTCCATTTAGTCTGATAACAACTGGGCATAATGGTTTTATATGAGAGGTAATTCCTGTCCAATCCGGAGCTTCTACAATATCTATCTTGTTTTCTTTGACTAATTTGTTAATCAGTTTCTGGATTTTTTTTTGTGTTAAAAACCACGAGAAGCCCTTTAATTTAACATTCTTAATTCTGTAGTATGAAATAGTATTTTCATTGAAAAACTCGTCTTCTTTTTGACCATAAACTAAAATGCTGACTTCGTGACCTTGATCAACCAATCCTTTGGAAAGGTTCAAAATACTTGTTCCAATTCCGCCTGCTGAACCCGTTTTTAGATGTGGAAATTCTGGTGTTAGAAAAGCAATTTTCATATTAGTTAGTGCTATTATGAATATAGAAATCGGATAAATCTTTATCCAAAACAATCGTTTTTGAAGCTAAAATAGTCTTGCCATCAGCAATATTTTCAGTTACAACTGCATTGGCTCCAATAGTTACATTATTTCCGATAGTAATATTGCCAAAAACTCCAGCATTTGGACCTATAAAAACACGATTTCCAATAATTGGGACGCCTTTTTTTTCTCCGTAATTGCTAACTCCAATTGTCATTCCTTGGGAAATATTACAGTTTTCACCAATTACAGCATCGCCATGAATAACTATGCTTCCAAAATGACCAATATAAAATCCTTTTCCTATTTGAGTTCTGTATGAAATGTCGAAACCATATTTCACTTTTAATCGTCTGAGCCATAAAAAGAAGAAATAAAATAACATTCTGTTTTTTCTTCTGTAATGTTGGGTTAGCCGAAAAATAGTTATGAATTTCAAGCCCGGATTTGGTTGGATATAAAAAGTAGAAAACAGCACTCCTATTGATATCTTTTGAATACCACAACGTTTATAATCGGATAAGATATATTCCTTTAGCATGACTTTTCACAAATTTCGCCAATGGCGTTCCAAATTCTCTCAGAAGCTTTTTCAGATGGATGCTGATTTATTATTTCAAACCATTTTTGAGCTTGCTCAACCACAATAGCCGAATCTTTACTCAACATTTTTTTAATTATTTCTTCCATTTCATTTGGATGATTTATCCAAAACACGGAATTTTTTGATGGCATTGATTTGAAATGTATAAAGTTATATATTTTTTTTACCGACCAATCAGGAAATTTGGGATTTGGAACATCATAATTTATAAATCCGCAAGGTTTATTAAACGCAACAAAATCAAAAACCATTGATGAACCTAAATTAATTACTAATTCTGAATGAAAAATGGTATTCATTTGAAGCAATAAATCTTCTTTTGTGGGCAAAATGGTATTCCATTCTTGTCCTATTTTTTTCCATTTTGGATCTAAACAAGTTATTAGATTTTTATTTTCATTCAAAACCGATTCAAATCTATTGGAGAAATCTACTGGGCAACGACGAAATAGGATTCCGAGGTTACTACCATTTGCATTTAAATTCTTTACCGCAGCAACAACATCAGATAAATACTGAGGATCATTGGGCGAAGTCGTTATATCATCACCCGAAAAGCAAATGTATTTTTTATTAAAATCTAAGTTATGTTTTTTAGAAAAAATCTCTTTTGATTCAATAATCTCTTTATCAAAATGAGCTATAAACTGCGGTGTCCCTGTAACTTTAATTTGATTTTCTGATATATAGGGATAGTAATACAGCAATTCACTTTTCATGTGTTCGCTCCAGACAAAGTAAAAATCAGTTTCGAGAATTTTGGTTCCTTTTGGCAAATTATCCCATGAAAAAATGAATGTTGCCGTTGGAATTCCTAAATCCTGTGCCGCCAAAATTGGAGCAACAGCAAGCATTATCCTTTGATTTGTACAAAAAACAATTGCCGGCTTTTCTTGTTGAAGTGTTTCTAAGCTATCAAAATAGAGTTTGGTTTTTCTTTCGTTTTTTGCTATTGCGGCTCTAATGTTTTTTAATCCCTTTTGAGAATTATTCCAAAAAATTATAGCTTTTATTATAGTCGTTTTTAAAGATGCTTTTAGGTTTTTTCGTGACAAAGGAAAACGATACGAATTGTAAACGGTATCTCTTGATTTCTTTACGTTTTGCGATAATTCAATATGTGTTTGAGCTGCTTTTAATAAATCGGTTACTGGATGAGCTTTGGCATCTTTGATTTTTATCTCTTTAATCCCAAATTCATTTAAATCGAACGGAGTATTGTTCCAAAAAGTAATGTCCAATTCTTTGTCAAGTCCCAATTTATGAAAGTTGGTAAAGGCAAAATTTCTTAAACCAATACCATCAGGAAGAAGTATGAATATTTTTTTGTTGTGCATTCTTATTTTTAAATTGAACGCCCAAATATCCTCATTTTTTAGCAATTACAAAAGCAATTAAAGACTTAAAGTGCTCTGCTTGGGAAATATTTATCACGGTAATTCAGAAAAAACTTTTCTATTTTGTAAGTCATGATAAATCCAGCTATTACTGATAGTGAAAAAACTATCAAAAAAGATAGAAAGCGATTTTTGATTTGCAGCAACTGCACAGAAAAAATCACAAAAGAATGAATAACATAAATCGAATAAGAGCAAAAGCCAATTTTGCTGACAAAATCTACAACACTTTTAGAAAACAATCTGTTGATTTGATTATTGACATTTTTAACTAGTAGGAAATGAATCAGAAGAATACCAAACGAAAGATACAACATTGTAAAACCTAATGTTTTAACAAAAAACGAATGTATATAATCAACAAATGGCGTAAATAATACCATTGCAAAGGCTAAAATCAAGAGTTTAGTTTGATGGTTTTGATAAAAGTTTGACAATTTTTCGTGTTTGAAATAATACCAATAAGCAATTAAAACACCAAACAATAAAGAATCTATTCGCAAATGCGACATAGTGGTATTGCGAACACTTTCATCTGGAAAATTGATATTAGAAAAAAATCGCAGTGCTAAAACTAGTATTAAAATGAGAACCAGTAATTTTTCGAAGTTGGAACTTTGGTTAGCTTTAATTTCAAAAGACATGATTCTTTTATTGAAAATAAGCCATAACATTAGTGCTAATGCAAAATAAAAATGTTCTTCTACGGTTAAAGACCAACTTGCCGGATAAAGATAACCCCAACCCAAAGCATAATTTTGAACAAAAATCAATTCATAAAACAGCTTTTTTATTTCCAGATGATTAAAAACTAATCTGAAAACAGCATATAATATAGCTGTTAAATAAAAGACAGGATAAATTTTAAAACCTCTTCTAATCAGGAATAATTTTGGTTTAACTGAACCAAATTTTTGATACTCTTTAAACAACAAGCCCGAAACTAAAAATCCGCTTAATACAAAAAACAAATCAACGCCAATCCAACCCATTGTTTGCAAAAAATCAAACAGAAACTGATGCCTGAAGATTACCAAAATAATGGCAATTCCACGAAGGAAATCAAGTTCTCTAAGCCTACTTTTTATTGGTGTACTGTTATCCTCTTCCAATTAACCTTGTATAATCAGAAATTTATATTTTTAAATTCCTTTTGATGATTGATATTCCAAATTTTTGTTGATAATAAAGAATTTAAAAATAATTCAGAGGTATTTCCTTTTCCGAAATCATTGTCTACTTTACTTACCTGATGCATTGCAACCGATTGTAATGCTTTTAAAATGCTTTCTCTTTTATAATCAACATTTATAATATCGGCATTTAATGTCCTGTTTTGCTGACGTGTGCCAATATTAATAATTGGAATTCCATAATAAGGTGCTTCCCGAATTCCTGCGCTGCTATTTCCAATAATGAATTTTGCGTTTTTAAGTA
>JAYTGH010000536.1:0-23816 GCA_043733645.1 Flavobacterium sp.
TTCAATTCATTTGAGGGCAATACTATTACAGATAATGAAGTCGCGTTCTCATTTCCTAAGTTGTTGCTCCATTCATAGCAAGTAATGACCGTCACTTTTTAAGGTGTGCAGTATCATTTTGCCTACTATAGTTTTACCTCACCTTTGTGGGAACTAAGAACTAAATATTTACAAAATGAAAAGCAATGAAGAACTACAGAAAAATGTTGTAGCTGCCATCAATTGGGAACCTCATTTACAGGCTGCCGCAATTGGGGTAATGGTAAAAGATGGCGTCGTTACCCTTACCGGTTCGGTAAATATCTATGCCAAAAAAGCGGAAGCTGGACTGGCAGCCAAAAATGTGGCGGGGGTAAGAACAGTGTTCGAAGACATTAAAGTGGTTTGCAATACCAAAGACACAAGAACTGATGCTGAAATTATGACGGCTGTAGAAAATGCCTTCAAGTGGCATTGGGATATTCCTGTAGAGAAAGTTACTGTAATAGTAGAAGATAATTGGGTACTCTTAAATGGGGAACTGGAATGGAATTACCAAAAGGAAGCTGCTAAAAATGCAATCTGCAACCTGATTGGAATCATCGGGATTACTAATAATATTACCGTCAAAAACTCATCAAAAGACATAATTGAACTGAAAGAAATTGAAATTGCCATGCAGCGAAATGGATCCATCAACAACAAGGATATCGCTGTCCACGTTTTTGATAATGTTGTCACCTTAAAAGGACATGTCGATTCCTGGCACCAAAAAAGTGAAGCTGAGCGGATTGCATGGAACGCTCCTGGTGTGAAACAGGTACAAAATGATTTGCATGTCGATTTTGACGAATAATAAATCGATTCTAACTAAATAATAAACAAGTAAAATGAAAACAAATATCGGAATTACAGAAGCATACCGGGAAGGTGTTGCAAATGGACTGGCAAAAATCTTGGCAGACGAATACGTACTATACACCAAAACCAAAAATGCTCATTGGAATATTGAAGGGCCTGACTTTTATGACAAGCATAAATTCTTTGAAGCGCAATTCGGCGAATTGGATGGTATCATCGATAGTATGGCAGAACGCATACGCACTTTAGGGCACTATGTTGATGCGATGCTCAAGGCATTCCTTAGCGTAACACAGTTCACAGAACAAAAATGCGATAAAAATGATAGTGCTGGTTACTTAAAAGAATTACTGATAGACCATGAAACCCTGATAATGACCTTAAGGGGAAACATTCACGTATTTACCAATGACTATCACGATTTGGGAACAAGTGATTTTATCACTGGACTTATGGAAAGCCATGAAAAATGGCGTGGTTTCTTCGCTCACACCTAAAATAATAATATCCTATGAAGACTAAAGCCATGTCTAAAATTACTGTTTTCTCTTTTTTAATTTTCGGATGTAATACAATTATTGCGCAGACCAATTTTGAAATTCTGGATCATTCTGAAAACAGCATAGAAGTTTCAGGCAGTTCTACATTTCATGATTGGACAATGGAAACAAAAACGGTTATAGGCATTGCACAGTTTAATCTGGAACCGGGAAATGACATCATAGGGCTAACAAAATTGGAATTTTCACTACCGGTACTCAAACTCAAAAGCAACTTAAGGACACTAAATAAAAATGCTTACAAGGCTCTAAAAACAAAACAGTTTAAAAATATAGTGTACAAACTCACCTCGGCTAAAATCATTGGTAAAAAAGACTATACCTATCAGATTGCCACTATTGGAGATCTTACCATTGCCGGAGTTACAAAAGGTGTCTACATTGATATTTACTGCTTTGCCAATAAAAATGGAAGCATAACCACTACAGCAAAATGCCGGATAAAAATGACCGATTATGGAGTCAATCCGCCGAATTTTATGGATGGTTTAATGAGTACAAACGATATGATTGACCTTGATATTTGCATCCGGTTTGAAAGATAGAAGATACAAAAAAATATGAATAATAAAAGTGCCTAAAGAATTATGGAAAAAGTAAATATGGATAGCCTTGTCACGGAATTGGCAAAGCTAGAAAAGTTGGGATTCCATTCCCAATTTGAAGTCAATGGGAAAAATCTGGTATCACTAAAAACGAATAAACACTTCCTGTCCAATGAAGTGAAAATAGTCCACTTCTATAGATTTGAAGGCGAATCCAATCCCGAAGACAATTCCATCATGTATGCCATTGAAGGCAATAACGGTGAAAAAGGAACATTGGTTGATGGTTACGGAACTGCAGCCGATTCTGAAACTGCTAACTTTATGCTCAATGTAAAAAACATTCAACAATAACACGCAATAAAAACTAAATGAAAAAGTCCAATTTATCCATATACATCATTTTTATCTTCACGGCGACCATCGTACTGCTCAACCGATATACTGATTTTCACATCAATGATTATAGGGTACATTTTTTCTTTGATTTCTTTGCTGCTACATCATTCGTCATAATCATTGGCCATCTTTTCAGAAAATTACGAACCAATTGGTCAATTCTTCTGACTTTTATTGTTGTCGGTATTTTATTTTTCCTAAAGGCTTTTTTAACATGGGGAGGCGATTGGAAAACGCAAACTGTCCTTTACAGAAATATTGAAGACAATAACAAAACAATCAATTTCCAGATGCGGGCAGACCGATTTTCATTTGGGTATAAGAATAGAATTGAAGAAATATATAGGTTAGCACCGTTTATGGAATGGACGACTGATGTAGACACCCTTTATATTGACAAATCAAAATGGGAAAAACTGGATTTGCAATTAAATGAAATGCAGCTTCCAAAACAAAATTAGTCTAACAAAGGTTACACTTATAATAATTTAAAACTACTGGAATGGAAATTATTGATTATTATAAAATTCTGGAACTGACTAAAACAGCCACCGAAGCCGATATCAAAAAAGCATATCGCAGACTGGCACGGAAATACCATCCGGATGTAAACTCTAATGACAAGAATGCCGAAAAGAAATTCAAGGAAATTAATGAGGCCAATGAAGTTTTAAGCAATACCGAAAATCGAAAAAAATACGACAAATATGGTAAAGACTGGAAACACGCCGATGAGTTTGAAAAATCAGGTTACAATCCCAACCAACAGCAAAGTACAGGAAGGCGGCAGCAGTCTTCTGATTTCTCAGGAGATTTTTCCGATTTCTTCGAGTCAATGTATGGCGGCGGAAGAAGCAGGGAAGCCAAATACCGCGGACAGGATCTTAATGCTTCGCTACAGCTAACGTTAAATGATGTGTATAAAACCCAGAAGCAAACGCTCACAGTCAACAATAAAAACATTAGGATAACCATTCCGGCCGGAGTCGAAAATGGACAAATCATAAAGATTCCCGGACATGGATCTCCCGGTGCAAATGGCGGTCCGAATGGCGACTTGTTTATCACTTTCTCAATATCTGATAATGGCGATTTTAAAAGAGACGGTAGTAATTTATACACCAACTTCAACTTAGATCTTTATACGGCTGTATTGGGAGGCGAAATCTTGGTAACCACTTTCGATGGAAAAGTAAAGTTGAAAGTTCAGTCCGAAACCCAGACCGGCACAAAAGTGAAATTAAAAGGCAAAGGATTTCCAATATACAAAGCAGAAGACCGCTTTGGGGATTTATATATAACCTATACAATTAAAACTCCTGTTAGTCTGACCGATAAGGAAAAAGAATTATTTACAGAACTTTCAAAATTAAGAAACCATGAATAGTGAAGAAGTAATACTAATCGATCTATTTTGCCAGCACCACGGCATTGAGGTAAACTTTATTTTGGCGTTAGCGGAGTATGGAATGATTGAAATTATTGTGGTGGAAGAAAAGGAATACTTTCCTGCAGAAAAACTTGCTACAATTGAAAAAATAATACGCCTGCATCAAGACCTCGAAATCAATCTGGAAGGCATCGATGTCATTATGAATTTGCTTAATCAGATTGATGATTTGAAAAGTCAAGTCACAATCGCCCAAAATAAATTAGATTTTTTCGAAAAATAATAAACTCCGTTTTAAAAGCAATACCATGAAAAAAATACTCGTTACCACCGACTTTTCAAGCAACTCAAAAACAGGAATTCGTTTCGCAATACAATTAGCTAATCAGGCACTTTGCGAACTCATTTTCTACAATGCCATTGAACTATCTGATGATAGTGTGTTGACAGATCGAAACTTTACCGATTTAAGCGTACTCGATATTGAAGTACGGCAGGATAAACTCAGGAAATTTGTACTGGCTATTTACAAACAGGCTGGCAAGAAAGTGGGGAAAGTAGATTTTGTAATTGATAACCAATCCAATGTAGACGCATCAATCATCGCATATGCCCAAAAATGCAATGCAGATTATATCTGTATGAGCACGAGAGGTGGCGGAATAGTAGATAAATTTATGGGTACAAATGCCTCATCATTAATTACTACTTCCCCGGTGCCACTTATAGTAGTACCTCACACTTATCGTATGAAACCTTTAGAATCTGTATTATATGCTTCTGATATTGAAAGAATTGGAACCGAGCTGAAATCTGTAGAAAAATTTGCTTCCACATTCGATGCAACTATTGCGGTATACCATTATGATTATTTCTTAGAAGAGGACGAAGTCAAATCCAAATTAAATAGGATTGCCGATAAATACAGTTCTAGTAAAATAACGTTTCACTTTAAAAAACTTTATGCCGAGTTACCTCTGCTTAATCAATTGCAGGATGATATCCGTAAATCAAAACCGTCCCTCATCGCCATGTTTACAAAACAGGATCGTAGCTGGTTTGAACGCCTTTTTTTATCCAGCAAAACTGCTGAATTGGGTTTTGATACAAAAACACCCATGCTGGTTTTCAGGAAACATAAAGCAGTAACTTAACAAGAAACATCTGCAGCTTTACAAGCAAAAAAACTTCTATGTCACCCAATAAATTCAATATTGAAGGTTTATCAGATACACAGGTAATTGCTGCGAGGGAAAAATATGGGCAGAACAAAACAACCTATAAAAAAACCAACAGGTTTTTAAATGCTTTAACCCAGATTGTCAAAGAGCCCATGACAGTTTTATTATTGGTAGCATCAACCCTTTATTTTATAAGTGGAAAAACTTCGGATGGTATCTTTTTAGCGTCAGCAATTATTCTGATATCAGTGATTTCGTCATATCAAAATGCTAGAAGCCATAATGCATTACAAAAATTAAAAGATTTTACAAAGCCCAAATGCAAAGTCATCAGGAATGGTAGTGTCATTGAAATAAAAACCGAAGAATTGTTATTCGGCGACAGTTTGATGGTTGAAGAAGGTAATGCAATAGCTGCCGATGGAACCATTATACATTCAAACGATTTTTCAGTAAATGAAGCGATACTTACCGGTGAATCGATGTCCGTTGCAAAAGACAAATCGGCAAAAGACAATACCATTTTTCAAGGTACAACTGTGGTCAGCGGATTAGCTATAGCAACGATCACAGCTACCGGAAGTGAAACCAAATTAGGAAAAATTGGCAAAAGCCTTGTAGAAATTAAAGAAGAAAAGACACCTTTGGAAATTCAGATTGCCAATTTTGTAAAAAAAATGGCCATTGCCGGAGCAGTAATTTTTTTGATAGTCTGGGCAATAAATTATTTTAATTCGTATAAACTATTTGACAGTTTGCTAAAGGCATTAACGCTCGCCATGAGTATACTGCCTGAAGAAATCCCGATTGCATTTACCACTTTTATGGCATTGGGTGCCTGGCGCATGATGGAAAATGGCATCATCGTAAAGCAGATGAAAACCGTTGAAACATTAGGCAGCGCCACCGTAATCTGTATCGATAAAACAGGAACCATCACCGAAAACAAAATGAGCCTGGCCAAAATATTTACGCTGGAATCCAAAAAAGTTACCGATGCAGAAAGCAAATTATCAGAGGATGAGAAAAGACTAATTACAATTTCAATGTGGGCAAGTGAGCCTATCCCCTTCGATCCAATGGAGGTCGCTCTACATGAAGCCTATTCAAAAGTTATAAAAAAAGATGAACGTTCGCATTTCAAGATGGTGCATGAATATCCGTTATCGGGCAAACCTCCAATGATGACCCATATTTTCGAGAACAAAGCCGGAGACAAAATAATTGCTGCTAAAGGAGCTCCCGAAGCCATTTTGGAAATTGCTGCTCTTTCGGCAGAGGAAAAGAAAGTAATTCAGCAGGCTATCAAAGAAATGTCTTTAGAAGGCTACAGGATTCTGGCAGTAGGCGAAGCTATTTTCAGTGGCAAAAATTATCCCAAAACACAACAGGAGCTTCAATTTAAATTTATAGGATTGGTAGCGTTTTATGATCCGCCAAAAAAGAACATTCATCTGGTGTTGCAGCATTTTTACAAAGCCGGAATTAAAGTAAAGATAATTACAGGTGACAATGCTGAAACAACCGCATCAATCGCCAAACAGATAGGTTTTGTTGGCTATGAGAAGAGCATTTCCGTAGACGAACTAATGAAATTATCCGATAAGGAACTTAAAAAACAGGTTTCGGAAATTAATTTGTTTACCCGGATGTTCCCCGAGGCTAAATTAAGAATTGTTAATGCCTTAAAATCGAATAAGGAAATTGTAGCAATGACAGGTGATGGCGTAAACGATGGCCCTGCGCTCAAAGCATCACATATAGGCATTGCAATGGGTAAAAAAGGAACAGAGATTGCCAAACAGGCAGCATCGCTAATTTTAATTAATGATGATTTAGCCAAAATGGTCAATGCTGTTGCTATGGGAAGGAAAATTTATGCCAACCTCAAAAAAGCAATACAATTTATAATTTCAATTCACATTCCGATAATTTTCACTGTTTTTATTCCGCTGGCTCTTGGCTGGATTTATCCCAACATTTTTTCGCCTATCCATATTATTTTCTTGGAATTGATAATGGGGCCAACGTGTTCCATTGTGTATGAAAACGAACCTATGGAAAAGAATACTATGGCACAGCAGCCAAGGCCTTTTACGAATACTTTTTTTAGCTGGAAAGAACTTTCAACCAGTATAATGCAGGGGCTGGTAATAACTGCGGGAACATTGTCTGTTTATCAGTTTTCGGTTTATCAGGGGTATAATGAGCAAATTACACGAACAATGGTCTTCTTGGTTTTAGTGACTTCGAATATCTTTTTAACCTTAATTAACCGTTCTTTTTATTATTCCATTTTTACCACTTTACAATATAAAAACAATTTGGTTTTCATAATTACAGGAATTACTGCAGCCATTACGGGATTGTTGCTTTATGTAAAACCGCTGACTGATTTTTTTCTATTTGAATATCTAAATGGTAAGCAGTTATCAATTGCTGTTGGAGTTGGTTTCATATCAGTAATTTGGTATGAATTGGTAAAAGCAGAAAAACGGAATGCTAATAAATTTAATAAAAAAAATTAGTATGCAAATTAAAAAGATAGTGAAAAATAGCAACAATAATAAAGAGCATTATTTTTTAAAAAAGTATGTTGTTCAAAAAATAATCTGGTCAATAATTGCATTGCTATTAGTTGTTATCATTAATATTTTAATTAGTAAATATCTGGGAAATTATTTTAACGATTTTGCCGAAAAAGTATCCGAAAATTATATGCTTACTGGTTTATCGTTTTTTATAAGCGAAATAGTAATTGGGATTTTTCCTGCGGAATTATTTATGCTGATTTATCAAACTAAAGCAGCAAACGACTATTTCGTAATCGTTTTTGTTTTAGGAATCATATCATCTCTTTGCGGATTTATGGCTTTTTTAGCTGGTAAGTATTTAAAGTCTGCAAAAATTTCAAGGATGATATCCTTGCAAAAAAAGTTTAAAGAATACGGAGCTCTTTTTGTAAAATATGGATGGGTAATTTTAATTCTGGCCGCAACAACACCATTGCCTTTTGCAATGGTATGTTTCATCGCAGGGTATTTTAAATTTTCGCCCGCTACATTTTTAAAAATTGTTGTTCCGGTGCGAATAATAAGATTCTTTACTTCGGCTTTTTTTATTAAGTACAGTATTGAATTAGTATAATATTTAGGAATAGAAATTAAGAAAATAATTAAAAAAATGGCAACTTCACTTTCATCTGGTATACAAAAACTATTATTATTATTTTTAATTTTTGCAGGATTGTACTTTGCAAAAGATTTCTTGATTCCATTGGCAATTGGCGGTATTTTGGCAACCTTATTTTTGCCATTTTGCAATTGGATGGAAGGGAAGAAGGTGCCAAAGACCATTGCTGTTTTGCTTTGTTTAATGGTATTGCTCGTAATTATTTTTACTTTTTTCTCGTTACTTGGATTTAAGGTTTCAGCTCTGCTAACCGATATTGCATCAATTAAAGAAAAAGCAACCGAAACGATTAACGCAATTCAGGACTATATTTTTCTCCATTTGAATATTTCAATTGAAGACCAGTTTAATATCCTCAAAAGCGAACAACCTTCCTACGCCTATATTATGCAGGTGATGTTGGGTTCAATCGGTGTTTTCGTCACGACATTCATTTTGGTGTTGGCCTACTTTGTGTTTTTACTATTGTATAGAAACCATATCAAAAACTTTTTGCTGAAAATTACAACTAAAGCACAACGTCCGGAGATGGAGCAGGTAATTTTTAGTGCCGCACATATTTCACAGCAATATTTACTTGGACTCTCAAAAATGATTTTTCTGTTGTGGATAATGTACGGTATTGGTTTCAGTATTATTGGAGTCAAAAATGCCGTTTTCTTTGCTATTTTATGCGGCTTGTTGGAAATTATTCCATATTTAGGAAACATTATCGGGACTGCACTAACAGTAGTAATAGCAGCTGTTAACGGAGCAAATGCGGAATTGCTAGTTGGTATTGTAATCACCTATGCTATCATACAATTCATTCAAACGTGGTTTTTTGAACCATTGGTTCTGGGGCCACAGGTGGAAATAAACCCTCTTTTTACTATAATCTTTCTGGTTGTTGGGGAATTGCTTTGGGGAATCCCGGGACTTATACTTGCTATTCCGCTTACAGCAATGCTCAAGATTGTATGCGACCATTGTAAGCCATTGAAACCTTACGGTTTTTTGATTGGCGAAATTGAAACACAAAAAAAAGAAATTGCATTTATTGAAAAACTGAAAACTAAGTGGTCTATTTTTAATAAAAAACCTTAAGAACAAATACTATGGATAGAAGAAAATTTATAAAATACACCACCGGAGTTATTGTTATTGCGGGTGTTACTTATTATCTAATGAGTGATAAATCTAATTTTGAAAGAGCCGATTTAGATGAAAATCCAAATACTAAAATCCCTATGCATACTGATGAAAAAGAGATTTTAATCTTAGCATCGCTTGCTCCAAGTGGACACAATACGCAACCTTGGTTTGTTAAATATCAAGAACCTTTTAATTGGACAATTTGTAACGATAAGACAAAATGGCTCCATGGTGTCGACCCAACGCAACGAGAAACTATTTTATCCATAGGTGCTTTTGTTCAAAATCTTGAATATGCAGCCAATAACCTGGGGTATCATTGCGAATTCAATTTATTAGCCAAGACCAATCAAGACGAAGAAATCCTTACAGTAAAATTATCTAAATCAGCGAAGGTTCCAAAATTTGAAATTAAAAAAATACAACATCGCAGAACGTTGAGATCCAATTATTTGAATGAAATTATCAAAAAAGAAGATTTGGGTTATTTATTTGAAAATGAAAATGATTTTATAAGCTATTTTCCTAACACATCGCAGAAGCATTTGTATTTGAATGCGCAAACTATTGAAGCCAATAAAATTCAATCCTCTCGTAACGATGCACAAACCGAATTGGCAAATTGGATACGATTTTCTAACCAAGATGTTGAAATATACCGAGATGGGCTTACTACAGCAAGCATGGAAATTGAAGGATTTTCAGGTTGGATCGTTCGTAATTTTTATGACAAACAAAGCGTGATGAAAAAAGATTTTCGAGAAAAAAGCATTGAGCAAGTCGTTGATCAAGTTTCACAATCTGCAGGTTGGCTGGTGATTACAAGTCAAGACAATTCCGTTATATCATTAGTAGAAACGGGCAAAAGACTGCAACGCATTTGGTTGAAAGTTCGTGATAAAAACATTGCCATTCACCCAATGACGCAAATTTTAGAAGAAGAAAAAACCAGAACAATGGTTAATGATGGTATTGGAATAAAAGAGAACATTCAATTTTTATTGAGAGTTGGTTATGTTGATAATTATCCCGAACCAGTAACACTTCGTCGTCCAATTGATCAGTTTGTAATAAGTTCATCATATCAAAAATATGCGAATATTACAACTTAAACAGATGATAATGAAACAAGTTTTATTTTTAAAAGACCACCTTTAATGTTATACAATTAAATAAAAATAAAGCTATGAAAACTGATAACAAATAAACTAGAAAGAAAAAACAAACTGACTAAAAGAAACTATAATTTTTTTATTAAAACAAAAATTTCAAATTCTAATCAACTAAATCTTTTATTATATATATTTTTCGATGGTCAATCAAAACTTTAAATCTGTAGCCATTATTATTGCACATCCAGATGACGAAATTCTCTGGGCAGGCGGAACTATTTTGAAAAATCCTCAATGGAAAATATTCCTTTTATGTCTTTGTAGAAAAAATGACAAAGACCGAGCAACTAAATTTTATAAAGTCTTAAAAATTCTAAATGCCCAAGGCAATATGAGAAATCTTGATGATGAACCGGAACAAAAACCTTTGAACACTGAAATAGTTGAACAAAATATACTGAATTCATTAACGAGACAGAACTTTGATTTAATAATTACCCATAGTCCAAAAGGCGAATATACCAGACACTTGCGACATGAAGAAGTAAGCAAAGCCGTAATAATGCTTTGGAATGATGGTAAAATAACAACAACTGAACTTTGGGCTTTTGCCTATGAAGACGGAAATAAAAAATATTATCCAAAAGCAATTGAAAATGCCTCCTATTTTGAAAAACTTTCTAGTGAAATTTGGATGAAAAAATACAAATTAATTACAGAAACTTACGGTTTTAATAAAGACAGTTGGGAAGCAAAAACAACGCCTAAATCAGAAGCATTTTGGGTTTTCAATAAAGCAAAAGATGCAATCAAATTTTTAAATAAATAGTATATGAAAGTATTGGTACTTTACGATTATCCGCCTTCTCCAGGCGGATTGGCAACTCAAGGCGACCTTTTGTACAAAGGTTTGCTAGAATTAGGTGTCGATGCGCGCGCTGTTCATTTTGAATCAGCGCAAGAAAAAGAATGGTATTATCGCTGGTTCGAACCGGATGTAGTCGTTGGCATTGGTTATTGGGGACACACGCCACAACTCATTTTGCATCCGCAACGCTATGGTGTTCAGCCAGTTCCGTGGTTGGTTGCAGATGGTTATATTGCTAATTATCAAGAGGTCTTAAACGCATTGCCTTTAATATTGGTTACGTCACATTGGGTGAAAGAAATGTATGTTAGAGACGGAATTGATGGCGATAAAATCGAGGTTTTACCTGTCGGATGCGATACGGATTCTTTCAAACCTTACAATAAAAATGATCCTAAAATACTAGCTGTTCGGGAATCATTGGGTATTTCGCCCGACCAATTAATGATTTTAACAGTCGGTGGAGATGCCGCATCAAAAGGTGCTCAAGAGGTTATGCAGGCTTTAGCAATTATTGATAATAAAGCCCCAGATTGGAAATATGTTTGCAAAGTTTGGCCGCAACCACGAACAGAATCTCAAAATTTCAAAGACCTACAAATGGCAACCGATTTGGGAATCGAAAAAAATGTGACCTATGCTACCAATACCATTTCTAGAAATTTTATGCCCTATCTAATTGCCGCCTGCGATATTTATGCTGCCCCATCTCGCTTAGAAGGATTTGGGATGCCACAAGTTGAAGCGGGTGCCTGCGAAAAGCCAGTTATTGGTATAAAGGCAATGGGAATGTTGGACACTTTAATTGATGGGGAAACCGCATTTTTAGCCAATGTGGCTCAAAAAATTGTGGTTAACGAAGTTACACTTGGAGATGAATCAGGATATGAAGACAATTATAAAGTAAAATTTAAAGTACCACGAACTGTCGATTATCGGGCGAATGTTCAAGATATTGCTTCAGGGTTGTCGACTTTGATGAATGATGGAGCATTGCGACAAGAAATGGGAAAAGCAGGTCGCAAACGTGTAGTAGAAAATTTTGATTATCGAATTGTTGCCAAAAAATTTATAGAAATAATGAATGAAAAATTAGGAATTAAATAAACAAGAAAATGATTGATTCTAAACAAAAAACTGTAATAAATTCGGCTAAAAAAGCCGCACTCGAAGTACTTTTGCACAATATGAACGGTCCATTTCAAGCACTGCCGCGCACCGCAGGTTGGGGTTATCCCGAACCTTACACGCGAGATTTAATGATTTCAATTTTTGGAATTGCAGTTTCAGAAAATCAAGAATTATTAAAAAGTATTCGTAAAGTATTAGAAACTTTGGCTAAAAATCAGACTGAAAGAGGTCATATATCATCCTTAGTTCACAATCCAGATGATAGAGGTTCTAGCGATACAACACCATTGTTTTTATTAGCAGTAGGGATTTACAGACAAGTAAATAAAGAACCAGATTTTTTGAATGATGCAGTTCAAAAAGCATTAATATGGATGGAATATCAAAGTCCATCTGACATGTATTTAGTAGCGCAACAACCCACTAGTGATTGGAGAGACGAACAATGGGTACTTGGTTATGGTTTATTTGTTAATACATTAGTTTATAGTTATTTAAAAATTTTAAGTCAACCCGAAAGAGCAAAGAAAGTACGAAAAGAAATGAGCCATTTTACTATTACGAGTGGCACAATTCACAACCGCGTTCACGAAGGATTAGTCTTAAAGCATAAACCTTATTATGCTTTTTGGACATACAAAATCCACAGCAGTGAACGTTTTGATTTACTAGGAAATTGTATTGCTATTTTGTCAGGAATTGCGACTTTCACTCGAGCCAATGACATGATTTCGTGGATTGAAACCGAGTGTGAGGCGATGAAAAATAATGGAATATTGGCAATGGATTTACCTCCTAACTTCTTCCCTTTTACAAATCCAGAAGACCCCGATTGGCATGATAGATATTCAGAATTTAATAACCCAGGCGAGTATCACAACGGCGGAATTTGGCCGTTTATATGTGGTTTTTATGTTGCTGCACTTGTCGCTGCAAAAAGATTTTTATTAGCCGAAGAAAAATTAATAGCATTAACTGACTGCATAAAAAAAACAAATCTATCAACTGAATCTGCGATTAAAAATTTTGATAAATCTAGTTTTGAAACCGATGCAGAAAGCGCCAAATTTGGTTTTAATGAATGGATAAAAGCACAAAACGGCGAACCCAAAGGTCAAAATTGGCAAACTTGGAGTGCAGCAATGTACTTATATGCAGTGAAATGTGTTGAAGAAAAATGCACTCCTTTTTTTGAAGAAATGCGCGATAAGTAAGTTAATAATTAAAAATCAATAAACTATGAAAACAGATAAAAAAACACAACCAAAGAAAAAACTATCGCAACATCAAAAGAAAGTTGCCGAAGTAATGCACGAATTTAAGGAAGGCGATTTGCATTCGGGTAAAACCGAAACCATTGTTACCAACCCAAAACAAGCCATTGCCATTGCTTTGAGCGAAGCTGAAGGATTGGATAAGAAATCTAAATAATTAAAATAAATAATTATGAACAACAATTTAACAATGGATTTTTCTATCAATAAAGAAAACCATACAATTACAGTAAAAAGAGAATTTGCAGCTCCTTTGTCTTTGGTTTGGAAAGCGTTTACCACAAGCGAAATCCTAGACCAATGGTGGGCACCAAAACCTTGGAAAGCAAATACAAAATCAATGGATTTTAAGGAGGGAGGACAATGGCTTTATGCAATGGTAGGACCAAAAGGAGAAGAACATTGGTCGCTTTCAAAATATTTATCCATAAAAAATGAGGAAGAATATACGGCAACAGATGGTTTTTCTGATACTGATGGCAACATCAATAAAGAGATGCCACAATCAAAATGGAAAGTAAATTTTAGTAGTCTCGAGAAAAATACTTTGGTTATTTGTAAAATCACATTTAATGAAGTAGCACAACTAGAAAGCACATTAGCAATGGGTTTTAATGAGGGTTTTGCAATGGGATTGAGCAATTTAGATGTTTATTTGGCTTCGTACAAATAATAAATTTATAACAATTTTTTTAAAGCTTTTTAAACTATATAGTATGAAACCAAAAAAAATCTGGTCAAATTTAGGCGTTAGCGATTTAGACCGAACAACGAAGTTTTATAATGCGTTAGGTTTTAAACCCAACGGCATACATTCTGTTAAAAAAGAAATTACAAGTTTTTTAGTAGGTGATAATGATTTTGTTTTGCACTTTTTTTTGAAGAAGGTTATTGAATCCAATGTAAATGTCAAATTTATTGAACCGAAAAACGGAATAGAAGTTTTGTTTACTTTATCTGCTGATAGCAAAGACGAAGTAGACAAATGGGCTAAAGAAGTTGCAAAAGCAGGCGGAAAAATTATTTCCAAACCAGAAGAATTTGACGAAGGATATTACGGATTTGTATTTGCAGATCCAGACGGGCATACATTTAATGCGTTTTATATGTGAAAAATAAATTTAAAAAATGATAGGTCATTCCAAACTCATTATAATCTAAAGCATCCACACCATCATTTGGATTTTTTTAAATATAGTTTTGTTTTATATGGCTTTTGCAATAATTGTAAATAAAATTGATATTCTTTTTTTGATATAAATTGGACTTATTATTTTGGGGTTTTTAGTACTTCTGTTTTTCAAAATGATGTGTCCGCTAACCATTATCGCTCGAAAATATTCTAATTCAACCAAAGAAAATTTTGATATTTATTTGCCCATTTGGTTGGCAAAATACAACAAACAAATTTATACCACTTTTTTATATTGATAGTTAGTGGACTAATTTATAGAATTTTAAACAAGTAAAAAATGAAAACAAAATTTTTAGAAATCATAAATAGCGAAACACCTACTTTGGTCGATTTTTATGCCGAATGGTGTGGACCTTGCAAAACTATGCAGCCCATTTTAAAGGAACTTAAAGCAAACATTGGCGAAAAAGTTAGAATCATAAAAATAGACGTAGAAAAAAATCAAGAATTAGCAAATGTCTATAAAATTAAAGGAGTTCCAACGCTTATACTTTTCAAAAAAGAGGAAATAAAATGGCGACAATCAGGTGTAGTTTCCGCAAGCAATCTTGAACAAATAATTATTCAACATTCAAATTAAATGAAAATAATTCAACACAAATAAAAATCTAAACACAAATTATTATGAAAACAAATATGGGTTCAACCGACAAAATTATCCGATCAATAGTTGCGATAATTATTGCTGTTCTTTATTTTAATAACACTACTACTGGCACTTTGGGAATCGTACTGATGGTATTTGCAGTCATTTTTCTGATTACAAGTTTCGTTAGTTTTTGTCCGCTTTATTCGCTATTTGGATTTTCTACTAAAAAAGAAAGACAATAAAAAGTTTTAATTTTTCATAACACGCATACCTATTTATTTATTTTTTAGAAACCATTATAGTTGTCATTCAACAAAAAATTAATTCTAAAATTATGAAATCAAAAACAACAAGAAATATTCATTTAATACTACTCACTTTTCTCGGATTAAGTGCTATTGGTGGCGGTTTCACATTAATTATTTCGCCATCGGGAAAACTACTTGGCGGTCTGCCATTATCCATTTTAGAACATTCGCCTTTCAACGATTTTCTAATTCCTGGTATAATTTTATTTTTTGTATTAGGCATTTTTCCAGTTTTGATTGTTTTTGCTTTAATCAAGAAAACAACTTCGCCATTTGCTGAAAAATTCAACCTATTTTCTGATATGCATTGGGCTTGGACATTAAGTATTTATATTGCTTTTGCCTTGATTATTTGGATTCAAGTCGAAACTATTTTTGTGCAAGGCGTTGGTTGGTTGCAAACCTTTTATATGTTATATTCGATTCCAATGATAATTGTTGCATTATTACCACAAACTAGAAATATTTATAAAAAATGAAACGCACTAGATAAATTTATAATAAACAAGGAAGTTGATTGTAGCAGTTTCTTCCCATTAAAAAACAAATAACATATACGGATGAAAACAGACTACAAAATTCCAACTGAAACTCGCATCGGTCACGTACATCTAAAAGTTTCCAACTTACAAAAATCACTAGAATTTTATTGCGATTTATTAGGATTTGAAATAACTACAATGTTCGGTGAAGAGGCGGCATTTATATCTGCTGGTGGTTACCATCATCATATTGGTTTGAATACTTGGTACAGCAAAAAATTTCCGTTGGCGCAAGAAAAAGGTGTTGGCTTGTTTCACACCGCTATTTTATATCCAACCAGAAAAGATTTGGCAACTATTTATGAACGAATTCTCAAAGCCAACTATCCTTTTTCGGGTGCAGCAGATCATGGTGTTTCGCAAGCTTTGTACTTGAATGATCCTGATAATAATGGGGTTGAATTATATTGGGATAGGCCAAAAGAGGAATGGCTTTACAATGAAGACGGAACCATAGTCATGTTTTCAGCTGCATTAGATTTAGAGGATTTACTAAAGGAATTAGAATAATTTAAAATGAAATATATAATCTTTTTACCAATGATCTTTTTTCTGTTTTCTTGTAATAATAAGGATGACGGAATCAAGCCAACTATCGGAGATGTTACCGAAAGTGTTTATGCATCCGGAATTATAAAATCCGAAAATCAATATACTGTTTTTTCAACCGTAAGTGGCATCTTGAATAAAATTGATGTTGTTGCCGGACAAGCTATTGCGAAGGATCAATTATTATTTGAATTGGAAAATGATAAAGCCCAATTGAATACCGAAAATGCAAGATTAAACTATCAGCTAAGTCAAAATGACAACCATTATATTCAAGATAAAATTGCCGAAATGGAAATCAAAGTGCAATTGGCTCGCGATAAGCTACTCGTTGACAAATCATTATTCGATAGAAACAACCGAATAAAGCAATACAATATTGTTTCAGAAGTAGATTTTGAAAAAATAGAATTGGCTTACAAATCCTCACAATTGAATTTAAAAACGTCTCAAAAACAATTATCGCAACTCAAATCGCAGTTGAAATTTGACCAAAACAAAAATAATATTTTATTGCAAATTGGTCAAAAGACACAAGCTGATTACCAAATCAAAAGCGCTTTTTCAGGACAATTATATGACGTTCTGGTAAAAGAAGGAACCTTGATAACACCACAAATTCCGTTGGCAATTATTGGTCAAAAAAATGCTTTTTTACTAGAACTCGAAGTCGATGAAAATGATATGGCTCGTGTCAAATTAAATCAATCCGTTTTGATAACATTAGACAGCTATAGAAACCAAGTTTTTGATGCCAAAGTAGATAAAATTTATCCGATAATGAATCAGCAGTCACGTACTTTCAAAATCGAAGCGCATTTTGTAAATCCACCTCAAAAATTGTATCCAAATCTTTCAGCCGAAGCCAACATTATTATTAAAAATAAAAAAAATGCGATTACAATTCCTAAAATTTATCTACTAAAGGGCGATTCTATTCAAATCAGTAAAAAAGAAAAACGCAAAGTAAAAATAGGGTTGTCAGATTATCAAAAAGTAGAAATCTTAGAAGGCCTAAAAAAAGATGAAATGATTTACAAACCAAAAGAATGAATTATAAACTAATTTTAAATATTGCCATTCATTTGCTGCGTGCGCGACTCAAACAAACCATAGTTGCTGCCGTTGGTGTGACTTTTAGCATAGCAATGTTTATCGCTTTGGTTAGTTTTATGAATGGTCTAAACGAGCTGCTCGATGGATTAATGCTTGACAAAACGCCACACGTGAGATTGTATAATGAAGTAAAACCATCTCAAAATCAACCCATTTCTCTAGCTGAAAAATACAAACACAACACCAATTTTATCAATTCAATAAAACCAAAAGATAGAGGAAAATCCATTTATGACAGCAAAAAAATCATTACCGATTTAAAACGCGATAAACGCATCATTGATGTGGCTGCAAAAATAAACGCTCCCGTTTTTTTTAATTCTGGCACCATTGAAATTGCAGGTTTAATCAACGGAATTGAAATAGAACATGAAGAAAAATTATTCAAAATTTCAGAAAATATTATTGACGGAAATGTGTCCGATTTATCTCAAAACAACAGCATTATTATTGGAAAAGGATTGGCAGAGAAAATGTTGCTTTCCACAGGAGACAACATCAATATTACTTCCTCGAGGGGAAATGTATCGATGCTAAAAATAGTCGGGATTTCACAAATTGGTATTGCAGAATTTGATAATACTTTTAGTTACACATCACTTGAAACTGCGCAAAAACTGTTAAATGAACCTGCAAATTATATCACTGATATTCAACTAAAATTATACGATATGAAATCGGCACCTCAAGTTGCAAAAGAATTTTCAGCCAAATACAATATCGATACCATTGATTATCAAACCGCTAATGCGCAATTTGAAACTGGAAGCACAGTTAGAACAATTATTTCTTATGCAGTAGGATTGGTATTATTGCTGGTTGCCGGTTTCGGAATTTATAACATTCTAAACATGATGATTTATGAAAAAATGGATACGATCGCTATTCTAAAAGCGACTGGTTTTTCAGGTAGCGATGTCAAATGGATATTTATTTCGTTATCGCTCATTATTGGTTTTGCTGGTGGTTTGTTTGGGCTTTTGTTTGGGTATATTTTTTCCTCAATTATTAGTATTATTCCATTTGAAACCGCTTCGTTGCCAACCGTAAAAACCTATCCTATTAGCTATAACGCCATTTATTATGGCATCAGTATGATTTTTGCACTATTTACAACCACAATTGCTGGTTTATTTCCAGCAATGAAAGCTAGTAAAATTGATCCTGTTGAAATAATTAGAGGAAAATAAGATGGAGAATAAAGTCGAACCCAAAATTCTGGAAGCTATCAATATCTCTAAGACTTTTCACGAAACAATAGAAGTGGAGGTTTTATCAGCTATTAATTTTTCGATAAACAAAGGCGAATTTGCTTCGATAATTGGTAAATCGGGTTGCGGGAAATCTACGTTACTTTATATTTTATCTACAATGGACACCAGTTTTGATGGTGATTTGATTATCGATTCTGTCTCGATGAAAAATAAATTAGATGCAGAACTGGCAGTTGTACGTAATGAAAAAATAGGTTTTGTATTTCAGTTTCATTATTTGTTGAACGAATTTACGGTTTTGCAAAACGTGATGCTACCCGGATTAAAATTGGCGAAACTATCCGCCAAGGAAATCGAAGCCAAAGCCTATGAAAAACTTAAAGTTTTAGGAATTCAGGATAAAGCATTGCAAAGTCCGAACAAATTATCGGGTGGCGAAAAACAGCGTGTTGCTATTGCACGTGCATTAATCAATAATCCATTAATCATTATGGGCGATGAACCTACGGGAAATTTAGACAAAAAAAACTCAGAAATTGTTTTCGAAGTTTTTAAAGAACTCGCTGAAGTTTACAAACAATCGCTACTGATTGTAACCCACGACAACGATTTTGCCAAACGAACACATAGAATTATCGAAATGGAAGATGGAAGAATTATTTTATAGAAGACACCTTTTTAAATTTAAAAAACATGAAAACAACACTCATTATTCTCGGAATTATTTTATTGATTTTACTAATTGGTAAAATTAATTTGAAATTGAAATTCAATAAACAAGTGAAACAATTATTTGCTAATTCAGAAAACATTACAAACAAAACCTATTCCGTCAAACAGTTAGATAGTCTGCCTGAACCAGTGCAACGCTATTTCAACTATGTTTTAAAAGACGGTCAACCTTATATAAGTACTGTTAGATTAACGCATAAGGGATTTTTTAAAACGGATTTAAAAAAAGACTTTATCAAAATTTCTGGTGAACAGTATTTTTCGGCTCAAAAACCGCAATTTATCTGGAAAGGAACAACTTCAATGTTTACAGCCCGTGATTTTTTTATTGCTGATAAAGGCGGTTTGATTGCGACTTTGTTAAGTGTTTACAATGTTGTTGATGCCAAAGGTTCCAATTTTGATGAAGGCGAATTGCAACGCTGGTTGGCTGAAAGTGTTTGGTTTCCAACTAATTTTTTACCATCACAATATGTAAGTTGGTCAGCAATTGATGCTAATTCAGCAAAATTAGCTTTTCATTATAAAGCTGTTGCGTTTGATTTTATAGTCAGATTTAATGCCATTGGCGAAATAACAGAAATTCAAGGTGAACGATTTATGACTGCCGATAAAAAAGAAAAATGGGTCTGTAAAATGGAAAATTATCAGGAACGAAACGGTGTGAAAATTCCAATATCCGACCAAGCCATTTGGAGGTTAGAAGATGGAGATCATTGTTATGCCAAATTTGAAGTCCAAAAAATTGAATACAATATATCACTCGAATAGTAAACGTATAATAATAACCTTAAAATGAAAAAATTCACCATAATAATTACCTTGCTGATTGGTTCCTACACATTTGGTCAATCAATTAGCCAACACGATAGTCTCCAAAAAATTCCTGTAAATAATTTGAAATTTAACAAAAAGCAATTAATCATACCGGCTGCGTTTTTAATTTACGGCATTGTGGCATTGGATAGCGACTACCTCAAAGACCTAAATATCGATATTCGGAATGAGGTAACAGAACACATCGATGAAAAATTTACTATCGATGACATTTCCCAATATACGCCTGCACTTTCAGTTTACGTGCTGAATAATATTGGTGTTAAGGGTAAAAATAATTTAAGGGACAGGTCGATAATCCTGGCAACCTCTTATATAATTATGTCAGGTGCAACGATTGGCATTAAATCGTGGGCAAAAGTGGAACGGCCTGACGGCACTTCTAACAATTCTTTTCCATCAGGCCATACTGCTACCGCTTTTTCCGGTGCTGAATTTTTATGGCAGGAGTATAAAGATGTAAATATCTGGTATGGTATTTCCGGCTACATCGTGGCAACCGGTACAGGTTTTTTCAGGATATACAATTCGCGGCACTGGCTTTCCGATGTTGTAATGGGTGCCGGAATCGGAATATTAAGCACTAAGGTAGCCTATTGGATTTATCCTTACGTTCAAAACAAACTTTTCAGGTCATCTAAAAATACAACCGCAGCCATAGCACCATTCTATAACGGAAAACAATTGGGATTTGGTTTGATTATGAATCTCAAATAAGATTCAAAATATAAAGATAGTATGGAAGTATCCATTGAAAGTAATGTAAAAAAAATCAAGACACTGCCTCTTGCCATAGCAGTAGTACTTTTTTGTGCCCTATTGAATTTTCCAATTTTTGAAAACCAACAGGCGCAGAAAGCACTTGCATTATTGGTCGGGGTTGCTGTTTTATGGATGACCGAAGCCATTCCACTTGCACTGACAGGATTAATGATACCGGTTGTCGCTACGTTGCTGCACCTGGTGCCGGCAAACAAAGCCTTCAGTGAATTTGCCCATCCAATTATTTTTTTATTTATGGGAGGCTTTGTAATCGCAGGTGCCTTAACCCGACACGGGCTGGACAAACTACTGGCACAAAAGCTGATTGCGCTGGCAAAGGGAAATTTTTACAAATCAGCAATCCTGCTGATGTTGGCTACTTCCCTTGCGGCCTGTTGGGTCAGCAATACTGCCGCTACGGCAATGATGATTCCTATGGGATTAGGATTGCTTGCATTGTTAAAAAAAGAAATAGTGACTGCAGAATCGAAATTTCTAATCCTTGGAATTGCATATTCGGCTAATATAGGCGGTGTAATAACAATGGTTGCCTCGCCACCTAATGCCATTGGCGCTGCTATCCTTGGCTTGTCATTTTCAGAATGGACACGGTATGCACTTCCTGTTTTTCTGATTACTTTTCCGGTTATGATAGCTGCATTGACATTGTATTTCAAACCCGATAAAACGATGCGTATTGCACAAATGATGATTATAAAAAATGAAAATGCCCCTAACAAGACACTGGCCGCGATATTTATTTTTACAGTAACATTATGGATATTGGATAGCTTCTTGTCTCCGATCTTAAATATAGCCGATAGCTTTAGCTCATTGGTAGCCATAATGGCAATTTCCCTCATTTTTATCACACACGTATTGAACTGGAAGGAAATAATTAAGTCGATTCAATGGGATGTATTACTGCTCTTCGGAGGAGGCCTTACACTAGGAATGTTGATTGACCACAGTGGCTTGGGCGTTATATTAGTGGGTCATGTAGCTAATCTGATAACAGTCGTGCCATTGTTTGTTTTTCTGTGGATTATTGTGCTTTTCAGCATCGTAATGACAGAGTTCATGAGCAATACTGCCAGTGCAGCCTTGATTTTACCATTGCTTTTCACATTAGCCAACCAATTACATGTCAATCCAATGATACTGGTTTTTCCAGCAACGATTGCTGCATCTTACGGTTTTATGCTGCCAGCCGGAACGCCTCCAAATGCAATGGCATTCGCTTCAGGATTGGTCCCTCAAAAAGACATGATGAAAATCGGTTTGGTATTGAATTTCCTTTTTTCAATTATATTGACCGTATTTTTCTATTTTATTTTTAGATAGTATTGCTAAACTCTTTGGTACTATTTGCTGTTGCGTTATTACTAGTGTCTGTACTTTCTTGTAAGCCACAATAATCGCAGTTTAAAACTGTCATAAATCAATCCCCATATCAAAGCGAATACTCCAAGCAGCAAAACATGCAAGCCGATTACTGAATAAAATATTCCACCTACAATACCGCCTGCAAAAAAGAAACAGATGATGGTAAGCCTTAACTTTATAGAAGTAAAAAGTTTTTCCCTTGCGGCCACTTCACGATAAAAAAATAATTGGGAGAGTTCAATTCCGAGGTCGGTGAACAAACCGGTAAGATGGGTTGTGCGTACAGTTGCATTTGAGATTCTCGTCACAAGCGAATTTTGAAGTCCCATAGCAAAGAGTAAGGTAAAGGCAATCAGGTTCGGATTTTCTAAAATCAATTGCGATCCAAAGATAGCTACTGATGATAAAATAATCCCTTCAATCGCTGTGGGAATGATATAGGTGTAATTGCTGTTTCTTTTGGCAATATACTCCACAAGAAAACTCGAAGAAAACGACCCTAGGAAAAAGAAAAAGATATACAAAAAATAAACAAACCCCTGCCAGAAATCCAGTTTAAAAACTTCATCTACAAAGTAGGCAAAATGCCCGGTAACATTAGTGGTAAGCTTCTGGATTGCAAGAAATCCGGCCACATTCACAATCCCCGCTACAAAAGAAAGCAATGAGGCAATCTCTAGGTTATGGCTGGCCGTTCTTTTTGTCCCCTGATGTGTAAACATAAATGTTTCTGTATGCTAATTGTATACTGTTCGTGAATGGCTAAGTTACCGATAATATAATTGGAGAGTTATGTATTCCCGAATTTATACAGAGAGAATACCCGTTTAAATTTCCATTGGCACTCCTTCCCAACGCTCCTAAAAAATTACCGTCACAGTTATTGGTGCAATAACTCTTACACTGCGTGACTTGCGCCGGTAATTTTTTCTCCCAAGCTTCTTTACATAATGTGGCATT
>JAYTGH010000537.1:0-3718 GCA_043733645.1 Flavobacterium sp.
TTTCTATTTTTGCTATTTTTTTTATTTCCGGGGTAACTTTCAAACACATTAATTTACTAAATAATTCTTCTAAATGGGTTAATCATTCCTATGAAATTAATTTAGAATTAGAAAGGTTAATGTCTTATATAAAAGATGCTGAAACAGGACAACGTGGTTTTTTGATAACTAAAGATTCTACTTTCTTGGCACCTTATATTAGTTCCAAAAAAAAAATAGAGCATTCTTTTGCCAAAGTAAAGAAATATACTAAAGATAATCCAGCTCAAGAAAAAAACCTGAGACAGTTAGAATTTTACATCAGTAAAAGGCAAAACTATCTTTCACTTACGTTATATTTATCGCTAAGTAAACCCATAACTGATAAAGAAGTAAAAGAAAAATTAATTATCGGTAAAGAGACTATGGATAGTGTTCGGAATCAGATAGACAAGATGATTCTTTTAGAGAAGAAAACATTAAAGATACAAGAACTCAATTATAAAGATACTATAAAAGTTACTCCAATTTTTGTTTACATTACACTTTTAGTTACCCTTCTTTTAATCTCTTTTTCATATATTAAAATTATTAAAGATTTAGATCGGTTTAAAGTTTCAAACAACCGTTTGTCAGTTTTAAATGAGTCTAATAATCTGGCTGAAATAGTTGGTAGTTTTGGTAGCTGGCAATTAAATATTAGCACGAATGAATACACTTTTTCTGACAACAGTTATCGACTACTTGGTTTTGAACCTAAAGCTTTTTTTGCTAGTCAGGAAAACTTTATGAAGTATATTCATTCAGATGATCTTTCAGCTTTTCGTGATGCCACATCTAAAATGATAGAAAATGTCAACATAGCGCCTTTTACATACAGGGTAATTAGAAAAGATAAGAAAGTCAGGTATTTTAGAACTACAGCCCGAATTGTGACTAATAAATCAAGCGAAGAAATTTTAATTGGTACCACTAGTGATGTAACTGAAGAAGTCTTGGCATCATTGTCATTAGAACAACAAAACATAGAATTAGAAGCCAGTAACAAAGAACTGATAGCTTTTAATTATGTTGCAAGTCACGATTTACAAGAACCATTGCGTAAAATTCAAACCTTTGTTTCTAGAATGGCTGATAAGGAATATGAAAACCTGTCCGAAAGCGGAAAGGAGTTCATGAATCGAATCAACAACTCTGTTGAACGAATGCGCATTCTTATTGATGATTTATTGCAATATTCTAGAACCACAAAAACAGAGAAAGTTTTTGAAACTACAGATTTGAATGACTTATTAGAAAATGCTAAAAGTGATCTGCTACAATCTATCGAGGAAAAAAATGCTGTTATTAAAAGTGATAAGCTGCCAGTAATGACGGTAATTTCATTTCAAATTCAACAACTATTTGTTAATCTGATTAGTAATTCGCTGAAATACAGCAAAGCTGACAGTATTCCAAAAATTAAAATTTCGTGTAAAAAAGTAATTGCCGCCGAGGAGGAACTGATTCCTAAAAATACAAAAGACAAATTCTATAAAATTACTTTTACCGACAACGGAATTGGTTTTGAACAAGAATATGCTGAAAAAATATTCGTTTTATTCAACCGTCTTCACAATAAGAATGAATATGTCGGCACCGGGATTGGGCTAGCCATTTGTAAAAAAATTGTTGAAAACCATAAAGGATTCATTTTCGCCGAAGGAAAACCAAATGTTGGTGCCACTTTTACCATTTATCTTCCCGAAGACAACCACTAATTAATATTACTTCAAATTATAAATCCTATGTTGTCGCATAGGATTTTCTGTTTTAAGTCTTAATGGAAATAGTATAACGTTTACAAAGAAAGTTATAACGCTAACCTACTACAATCGATGCAACTTTGCAATGTAAAATGATGTCAATCAATACAAACAGAAAACTAATAAATAATTTTAAACTATCATGCAAAATTTACTTTACTCAATCGTGATACTATTACTAATATTATGGGCATTAGGCTATTTCATATATAACACAGGTGCTATAATCCATCTTTTGCTAATAGCGGCAGTCGTAGTTGTATTGCTTAAAATCATAAAAGGAGAAAAAGTGTAAGAACAATTAAGTTACACTCAATATTATCTAAATTAAATACCATGAAATCAAAGATTTACGAATACCAAAAAAACAATTTTAAAATTGTGAGTAAAACCATTTTAAGAAATTCAGCAAAATTAGCCGTAGTTGCACTATGTCTATTAGGTTCTGTCACTGCCTCTGCTCAACAAACAACTACAACAAGTACAGGAACAGAAAATTATGATCAAGGATGGCGTCTCGGATTTGGTCTCAGTGGTGGTGTACCATTAAATGCCGAACCTTATGAGTTCAATATAGGTGCCGATGTCAGATTGCAATATGATTTATCAACTAGATATTCGTTAACCTTTACAACAGGTTTCAATAATTTCTTCATCAATGGTGATAATAATGATTTAGGATACATACCTGTAAAAGGCGGATTTAAAGCCTTTGTTTTAAAAGACAAACTTTACTTACTTGCTGAAATTGGTGGCGCATTCGCTGTTACAAATAGCTATAATGAAACTTCATTACTTCTTAGTCCTGGTATAGGATATGCAAACAAGTATTTTGACGCAAGTGTGCGATATGAACATTATACAGATTTTCCAAAATTAAATAATGATGGAACAACAGGGAAAGGTTTTGGAATGATTGCTTTGAGACTTGCTTACGGATTTAGACTTTAACCCAAATAAGTCTACTAATTGTAAGTAAAAGAAAAGAGCTAACTTTATGTTAGCTCTTTTTTATTTAGAATTTATTTAGAAAACTTCGCTTTCTTTTAGTTTTTCCATATTATTAACCAACTGAAGTTCGTCAACAAATTTTTGAATTTTTCCGTTCATGACACCATCCATATCAAAAACATCTAATCCAATTCGGTGATCCGTTACACGCCCTTGCGCATAATTGTAGGTTCTGATTTTTGCCGAACGGTCACCTGAACTTACCTGAGAAGTACGTTTTACAGCGTCTTCTGCCTCTTTTTTGGCTAATTCTTGTTCATATAAACGAGAGCGCAAAACAGTTAATGCTTTGTCCTTATTTTTATGTTGCGATTTTTGATCCTGACATTGTGCTACCAAACCAGTTGGTATGTGTGTCAAACGCACAGCAGATTTAGTAGTGTTTACTGATTGTCCACCTGGTCCAGACGAACAGAAGAAATCGACACGAACATCATTCATATCAATTTGCACGTCAAATTCTTCGGCTTCAGGCAATACCATAACAGTTGCAGCAGAAGTATGAACTCTGCCTTGCGTTTCGGTTTGTGGTACACGCTGCACGCGATGAACTCCAGCTTCAAACTTCAAAGTTCCGTATACATCTTCTCCGGTTACTTCAAAGATAACCTCTTTAAAACCACCAGAAGTTCCTTCGTTCATATCAACTGTAGAAGTTCTCCAACCACGGGCTTCGCAATATTTAGTATACATTCTGTATAAATCTCCTGCAAAAATAGAAGCTTCATCACCACCAGTTCCAGCTCGGATTTCAACCATTACGTTTTTGGCATCTTCCGGATCTTTTGGTATCAACATGAATTTGATTTCTTCTTCTAATTCCGGCAAACGATCTTTAGCTTCATCCAATTGCATTTTTGCCATTTCTACCATTTCAGCATCAGAGCCATCGGCAATAATTTCGTTGGCTTCAGCAATATTTG
>JAYTGH010000538.1:0-3712 GCA_043733645.1 Flavobacterium sp.
TACTCATCATAAAGTCATATACTTTGCTTATACAGGTCTTTCAACAAAATAAGCACAAAAGTTTGTTGATTCATATTACTTTTATATATTTGTCCATTCCAGATAATATTATATAGAAGAACACATGACTCAACAACAAAAAATTTACCGTGTCTTACAACTCATTACACGTCTCAAAAGCGGACATTTTAGAGTTAATACCCTTAGTAAACAACTCGGAGTGAGTATAAAAACCATAGATCGGTATCTAAAATTGCTTGCAAGTGTGGGTTTTCATGTCGAAGAAGATGATACTAAAAGGTTTTTCATCTCCGAACCTCATGCTGACCAAATCGCTCATCATTTTGAGCCGCTTGAAATAGAGCTATTGCAGCAATGCCTTTTGGTTTTGCCAGATACGCAGCCTTTGAAACAAGCTCTTTTTCATAAAATCCTATTGCAGTCTAACTTGATGCCCTTAGCACAAGCCTTGACCAATGTAACGATTGGAAAAATCACCTCGCAACTTAATGAAGCGATGCTCAAAAAGCAGGTGATACTGAGGGGGTACGCGAGTTCCGATGGCAGCGTGAAAGACCTTTTAGTAGAGCCTTTGGCGTTTACCAATTCTTTTCAGATTAGTGTTTTTGATGTGGCTCGTCAAAAAATTATTACTCCTGCCCTCGACCGCATCGGTTCTGTAGAAATACTCGACACACCACAAACCTATAAAGACGATGCCGATCAACCTGATATTTTCGGCTTTTCAGATATGCCACCTCAAATGGTACATCTCGAACTTTCCTATCGTGCCTATACTTTGATGTTGCGTGAGTATCCCCTTTCCAAGCCTTTTTTATATCAGAATACTGAGGGGGTTTGGCATTTTAAAGGAAATATACTTTCCTATATTGGCATAGGGCGTTTTTGCTTGAGTCTGATTGGACAATTAAACGTGCTTGAAAATGAAGGGTTGAGGGCGTTTTTGAATGAAAAAATAGCGAATGAGCGGTTTTGAAAAATATAGTTGGACAACTTGTGTTTGACTTGTTCTATTGCTATTGCTTTATGAGTGGGTGCAGGTATATTTGTAGTATGATTAAATAAACTAATTTATAAAATATTGACCATGCTGGATAGTTTAATTAAAATTGGACAAATGCTTGGAAGCGAGCGTAGTGTTTGGGAAAGGGCAACTACTGTTCCTATTGATGCTGAAACAGAAAGGAAGAAAAGAGAGAAAAATATATCTCTTTATGTTCAAGAAATTGTTTTCAACATTGATACCCAAGACATTGAATTAGGGAAACTCTATGCCTACGATTCTACTAAGGCAGAATATTTTCGTAATATACGAAGTAGACCACGTCGTGCTGACCCAACTTATGTTACAATCAGTATGAGCAAATTACCTATGCTTCAAAAATCTTTATTTGGTAATGAAGAACGCCCTGAAAAAGGATTTTTTACCCATGCTATTGATAAAAAATATTCTCATCTTAAAGAATCGCTTTTTTACAAGAGTTTAATTGCAATATATAGTTTAAAAACAACATTTGATTCAAAATTCAATAAAGAGCAAAAGCCGCCTTTTCTTAATATAAGTCAAGGTTCAGAAATTATTATGCTTACTACCTCTATAAAATGGAAAGAAATGAAATTAGATGAAGCTACATTTCTTTTTAATTTAGAAGGCTATATAGAGTTCGCAAAACTTGAAATTCTAACAAATGATGATTCTGACAACGAAGAAATAACTAAAACCAACATTCTTTGCTATGCTTCTGGCAATTTAATGTCTGATGTAGTATCAGCAAAGGATTTTAGAGATGCCCCAGAAATTTATGGCATGTTTAGAACTACTACAAAAAACTATGCTACTAATTTTGAAGAGAAAAACTTCAAAAAAAACTACCAAGTTAGTAAATCACTCATGACTAACATTGAAGATGGTGCTGAGTTTATTTCTCAAAAACTAAAGACTCGAATTGCAGAAATTCCTCATTTTATTGTTCCTCAATTTAAAAGTTCTGATGTATTAACAGATGATATTTTTGAGAGTATTCGTGAAGATACTGATTGGATTTTTGCTCATAAAGATATATATCAAAATGTTATTCGCCCAATGAAAAACAGCTTTCCGCTTTTTTGGCTAACATTCCTATCTTTTGATACTGATGGGGGAAAAACCTTTAAGGCAACTAATACTATTAAAGATGTAAATAGTATTCATTTTCTTACTATTATGAAAGCTTTCATGCACGTTAATAAGATTTTCCATGAACAAGGTGGGATAAATTGGAAGGTTACACATTTCAATTTCTATACTCTTTATAGTGTTATTCCAGTACGGGCGATAAAAAAAGGAGATTTAAAAAGACCATTAGGGAAAAATCTTGCACTCGCCCTTTTTAAAATAATTCTTGAAAATAGAAAAATTGATAGTTCCTTGATTTTTAACGCTTTTAAAGAAGCGATACTTTGCCATTGGTTTGGCAGACATAAAAGCTATTTTAATATCTACCAATTTGAAAAATTTGATAAAGCTTGTAGCGAAACAGTTTTTAAATACCTTGCATTTATTCAATTTCTTAAAAAATTAAATCTTATAAAAGATATGGAAAATACTCAAATTCACGATGAGGATACCCCCTCAGTAGTAGCAGCTTCTTCTAATGAGGAAAGTAAAAAGAAAATTACTGCTCAAGAAATACAAGCTAAAATTGATGCTTTCTTCTTGCGTATGAACTATTCAAATCCCCAACAAGCAATGTTTTATTTAGGTCGGATTTTAGATGCCGTTGCTCGGAAACAAGCCGAAAAAAGCCACGAATCGAAGCCTGTTTTAAATAAAATAAATTTCAATGGCTTAGATGTGAACGCTATTAAACGGCTAAAAGGAGACCTTTTTGAAAAAACATTGCAGTATCGAGAAATACATGATAACTGTAAACCGCTTTTTGGAAGGTTTGATAACCTTTTTGAATACAATCATGCAGATTCTAAATCATGGTCAATGAAACCAGAAGAATCTCTTTTTTACTTGCTTTCAGGTTACTCATTTAATGTTTTTGCTTAAAAATCTATTTATTCACTTAATAAAAAACAAGACATCATGTCAAATATCATTTCAAACAATTCTGATTTTTTATTCCTCTATGAGGCAATTCAATGTAATCCTAATGGTGACCCAGACCAAGAGAATAAACCACGCATGGATTATGATACTGATACAAATATTGTAACGGATACTCGTGTGAAACGCTATATACGTGATTACCTAAAAGCCGAGGGAACGGATATTTTTGTGGATATGGAAGGCAATAGTAAAGTTGCTTCAGATACTAAATTGGAAGCGGTTTTATCAAGACTTTTAGTAAATTCGGAAGAGGTGGCTATTGCACTCGAAGAAGACCCAGAATTGTTAAAAACGTTCAAGGAAATAATTGAGAAAATGTCAAAAGCAACTGGCAATGATTTATTCAAATATCTACAAGGTCCAAAGAAACCAGGAGGAAAGCATGAACCTCCACACCCAAAAATTAACTTTGCGTTACTTGCTTATTTGGTAAAATTAAAATTTCTTGATGTCCGTTTGTTTGGTAGCGCATTTGCAATTGCTACTTTTAATAAATCATGCGAATATTGGGTTAAAAAGCAGAAGTAAGAAGTAAAGTAAATATCAATAACTTTGTAGTGACCAAACCATAAAGAATTGATAATGAAAGAGATA